>CAYSVE010000053.1:0-15325 GCA_964434365.1 uncultured Anaerolineaceae bacterium
AAATTGGTTCTCGAGCGAAGCGAAGAGCAGGACGAAAATTCGCATTTTCGTAGGATGGGTTTCTCCATTTCGATAATTAAGGCTCTACGGGCACGGACTGCCCCAGCAGCGACATCACCGCGTCGAAGTCGGCGGCGTCGATGACCCCATCGCCGTTGACGTCGAAGGCTTCGAGGCCGGTGGCGTTGTTCGGAATGCGGTTGCGCACCTGGATGGCATCGAGCGCGGTGACGTGCAGGTCGTCGGCCTCGGCGGGGGTGGCCAGGCCAAGCAGGTCGAAGACGTAGGCGGAGCCACTGTCAGCACCATTGTCATCGTCACTGGGTGCACCAACGATGGCTAGATTGCCATCGATACCGACACCCACGTAAAAATCGCTGCTTTGCCAGGTATCTGGGCAAATAGTTGTTAATGCTTGCCCCGTAGACGCATCAAAGATTTGGACTTCGCCTGCACCCATCAGCACGTAGGGCCAACTGAAGGCTGTCGTATCGAAACTGGCGGCTGCACCGCCGTTTTGTGGAATTTTGCGAAGCTGTGTGCGTGTCGATTGATCGAAGATGTAGCCTGCTCCTTCACCGTCGGCGGCGATGAACAGACGACCTTCATCGAGGATGATATTCGAGCCGAACCCATCATCGCCTGAGGTATCATTGGCGCTGAACTTGTCGATTTGTTGCCCGGTGAGCACGTCGAAAACGTAGACTGCACCACTATCGAAACCGTTATCATCGTCCCACTGGGCACCGATATAGGCCGTTGTCCCGTCGAGTTCTACGGCTACACCGAAAACGGCAAACTGATTACGATCGGCGGGTGCGATGCGCCGTAGCTGCGCACCCGTGTCGATGTCGAAGACGTACGCAGCCCCTCTGCCTGTTTCCTCCAGCAAAGAACCCACCAGCGCGTACTGCCCCGCGATGGCGACATCTGCGCCGAAGCCCTGAAACTCATACGGATTTTCTGGTACGAGCTTTTGTATACGCTCTCCAGTGAAGATGTCGTAGACGTAAGCTGCCCCGCTACCCTCTTCAATCGAATCATCCTTGTTGGCCCCGATAATGACCCTCGATCCATCGATGTCCATGGTGATGCCGAAACTATCGCTTGTGTCGATGTTGTCGCCAGAGAAAGTGAACAGCTCTTCACCTGTGGCGATGTCGAAAATGTAGACCTTGCTCGGGCCACCGACCTCGGTGGATGCGGCAATTGCAGCACGTGTATCTGCAACTTGGATCACGTTACCAAAGTTATCATTAGCGGCGCCATCTTCGGGCAGGAGTTTACGTAGCTGCTGCGGGTTCAGGGTGCCCTGTGCCGATGCACCCGCGACCCAGGCGATGAGCAGGGCCAGCACGGCGCAAAACGCAATTTTTCGTAGCATGGGGTTCTCCATTGTGAGTGATAGTGATTAAGGCTCTACGGGCACGGACTGCCCTAGCAGCGACATGACCGCGTCGAAGTCGTCAGCGTTGATGACGTTGTCGCCGTTCACATCGAAGGCTTCGAGGCCGGTGGCGTCGTTGGGGATGCGGTTTTTCACCTGCACCGCGTCGAGGGCGGTGACGCGCAGGTCGTCGTTGACGTCGGCTTCGGCGGGGGTGGCCAGGCCAAGCAGATCGAAGACGTAGGTTACACCGCCGGGAGCGTCTTCGGACGTACCGAAATTAACCCTACGAGACCCCACAACGGCCAGATTACCGTATAGCCGTGGTACCGTGGGTGACGCATCGGGGGCGCCATCGTCTGGTTCGATGTTCGGCAATCTTTGGCCTGTCTGCGCGTTGAACATAAACACGGTCGGCTCATTGCAGCAGCCATCGCCCGGTTGCGAGCCACCGATGAGCACGTGCGGCGTGTCAAAGTCGATGTACGGCACTTCATCATAAAAACTGTCATTTGCGTCGGCGGTGAGTTCGCGCAACTGCGCGCCTGTCGCCACATCGAACACATACGCGATGCCGCCTG
Source organism: uncultured Anaerolineaceae bacterium (assembly GCA_964434365.1). GTDB lineage: Bacteria > Chloroflexota > Anaerolineae > Aggregatilineales > Phototrophicaceae > CAYSVE01. The sequence continues at coordinate 1,969 of CAYSVE010000053.1, forward strand.
TTCCTGCTCCGGGGGCCATCACAATTGCGCGTCCGTCGTCGATTGCGACGGCATCACCAAAACGATCACCTGCCGCGATGTCATCGGGGACCAGTTTGTGAAGTAGCTGCCCGGTTGCGAGGTTGTAGAGGTAGGCCGCACCACGACCATCATCATTTTCATCGCCCCATGCGCCGATAATCCCGATGTTGCCGTCAATTGCGATCGCGTTCGCAAAAAACTGACTCGCGCTGGCATTCGGTGGCGTGATTTTGTGAAGCTGTTGGCCTGTAAGGACATCGAATACATAGGCGGCCCCACTATTGTTGCCATTTTCTGAATCCAGGGGTGTGCTGACCATCGCATATTGGTCGCTGACGGCTACCCGCAGGCCGATTTGCTGTATCTCGTAGGTATCATCGGGGACAAGTTTGTGAAGTTGCTCGCCCGTGGTGGTATCGAACAGGTAAGCAGCCCCGCTGCCCTGGGCCACGACGTTTTCGAAGTAGGCACCCACAAGCGCCACCGTGCCGTGGATGTCAACATCGTAACCGAAGCCATCGGCGTAGTCGGTGGCGTCGCCGGTGAGAGTGAATAGTAGTTCGCCGGTGGCGATGTCGTACACGTAGGCTTTCCCTGGAATATCGGGAGATGGCCCTGTAATCGAGAACGGATCAACATAGCCCGGCGCGCCGATGATCGCGCGCTGGCCATACACACCCACGGCGCGCCCAAACTCATCTTGGATGTAACTGTCATCCGCGACGAGGGTTCGCAACTGCTGTAGGTTGAGGGTGCCCTGCGCCGATGCGCCCGCGACCCAAACGGCGATTAATGTGCTGAGGGCCAGCAGCCCTACGAAATTGAGGTAACGGTTCATCGGTGTGAGGTGCTCCCGGGGTTGGTCATCATGGTGGTTTGTATTGCGCAAAGCCTTACCATGCTTCGGTTATAACACACCGCACGGTGACGTGCAGTCAGGTTTGTATAAGTTCACATTTATAGTGTCCCAGATACAGGCTCGGATGCGCGGGCGAGGTCCGTTACACTGGGGGTACCCGCCAGAAATCGAAAGCGCGCCGCATGAAATCGACGCACCGAAGAGCACTCAAATATGCGTATCACGCCCTGCGCGGCGACTTCGCCGACGCGCCCGGGCCGGCCTTGCGCGGGGAAGGCCTGCACGACCCGGCCCACCCCATCAGTCGCTTCGAAAATCACTGGATTCAGCCGGATGCCGACCCTGAGCGCTCGTACCTCAACGAGGCGGTGTGTGTGGATTTGGAGATGCGCGGGTACTTCGAGTGTCGGATGTTTTTGCCGGGGCCGGTGTGGTTGTATCGCCTGACGGCGGAGGGCTGCCGGGCTGTTGGTCTGCGCTACCCGGCGTTATCGCACCTGCCCGCCGATAGCGGCCCACCGAGCTTTCGGCAGGGCGGGCAGGGCGACGGGCAGGGTATCGGCAGGCAGCCGACCCAACACGCGCGGCGCACGCGGCATAGCAAGGCGTACTCGCGCTGGTGACCGACTGTGCTATGGCTAGGGGTACAGCACACCCCGGTACAGTAGCGACTCCTGGCCATCGATAAAATCGCCGGTGCCCCGAATTTCCAGCGTGCCGACCGGCGCATCGGTTGGGCTGGCTGTATCGATGAAGACGACATGACCGTGCATTTCGCCCGTGTTCAGGTTTACCTGGCTATCTAGCAGGCCGTCGAACGTACCCTGGGCGGTTTCCAGGTGGATGCTGGCGGTGTAAACAGCAGCGAGTTGACCGTTCTCATCGACTGCGGGCACGGTGGAAAGCACCTCGACCTGGACATCCCCCTCGATGGTGCCGGTAGCATTGCCGGTGGCACACAACCCAAACGGGGATTGGTGGCACTCGGTTGAGCTTTGGGCAGCGGTTTCGATGGTGCCCCACGCCAACTGCTCTACGGCGAAGTGACGTGCGCTGACGGTCGCGACGCCGATGATTAGCGTCATGAGCATCAAGGCGAGGGTTGCGACGCGGACTGGCTTGTTCATGGGAAGGTTTTACCCCGATAAATTCATTAAGATTGGCAACTTAAATGCATTTTATCACAATTTTACATTCATTTTGTGTATATTTCGTGAACTTTATCGCGGTAGCGGCGGTAAGGGTAATACTTGTAATACAATTTTGAACCGAGCGGGGTATACTTGCTATATCAAGCAGGGCGTTTTGTGTGGGATAGGACACTCGATGGATTGGGAAGCGGCGAAGGCCCACTTCGTGCAGATTGCGCAGTCGGGCCAGAATGGCGCAAACCGGGGAGATTATATGCTGCTGACGGTCATTTACCTGGAGTGGTACCTCACCGAGGCAGACATTACCGTCGATGTGAAGGGTTTGGTGTTCATCCTTGGTGTGGAGGGGCGGCAAACGCGTTTATACATTCATCCGCCGGTGCGCGACATGTGGCGGTTGTTCGTGGGTACGCCGTTTTACCCGAAGCCGGTGCCGTACATCAGCGCGACGCATCGAACGTTGCCGATGCTGGCGCATCGTGCGCTGCACCAAATACGCGCGGGGAGCGTGTAACCCCGAAAGGCGCATACCCAATGGCACGCGCCCCAGTGATCATAAATCGGTGACGTTCCCGGTTTAGCCGGCGGTTGCGTCGCCCATGCGCTCCCACTTGACGTGGTAGTTCGGCACGGCTGCCTGATAGAAGCTATCCACCGGGCAGTACCTCGAGACCATATCGGCAAGGCGGTCGATGCGCTTGTCCGATTCCTCGGTTTTGATGCGAATGGTCACGCGCACGGTATGGTAGTGAACAGGCACATCGGCCTCACCTTTGCGCCCGCGTGTATCGAGGTCGCCCTCGGCAAAGGACTCCAAATCCTCGTAGTCGAAGCGCAGTTTTTGGGCCATCCGCGCGGTGGAGACGTTGATGCAGGCGCACAGCGCCACGAGCATGTACTCCAACGGCGACGGCCCCTGATTGTTACCCCCACGCGACGGCGGCTCGTCGCTGACGACACCTTCGAAGTCACGAACAAAGACCTTCGCGGCGGCGTGGTCCATCATTTTGCCGTGGGCTTTGTTGGTGACGAGGGCTTGCGGTTCGTCGTGTTTGATTGCCATGATGGTAAACTCCTGTATCTACATGTTATTTGGTAAACAATTTTTCGGCGTTGCCGCCGAGGATTTTCTGTTCGGTGTCCGCGTTTAGGCCAAGCGAACGAACGATATCCGCCGGGCGGGCGTCGCCCATATCGAAGGGATAGTCGCTGCCGACCATCACATGGTGGGGGCCAGCGTAGTCGATGAGGGCGTGCAGCAGGTCGGCGTCGTGGGTGAGGCTGTCGTAGTAGAAGCGCCGCAACGACACGTCGACATCCTCGGTGAGGACAGCCTTCGCGCTCGGCTGGAAGCTGTGGGCATGGCGCAAGCGCCCCCGCATCGTCATGAGTGCGCCGCCGCCGTGTGCCAACACGACCTTCAGCGTGGGGTGTTTTTCCATCACCCCGGCCATGACCATGTGCGCCGCCGTGATCGCGGTTTCGGTGGGGTTGCCGACAGTGTTCCACAGGTAGTACTCGTTGAGCACGGGCAGCTCGAAGCCGCGTGTGGTGGGGTGAATAAACACGACCGCCCCACTCGCGTTGGCTGCGGCCCAAAACGGCTCGAAGCGCGGGTCGCCCAGGTAGACGCCGTTCACACTCGCAGCGACTTCGACGCCGTATATGCCATCAACCTGCATGAGTGCGATGAGTTCTCTCGCGGCGATGACCGGGTCTTGTAAGGGGACGGCCCCCAGCGCGAGCACTGCCTCGTGGTTCTGTGCGAGGGTGGCGAGTGCTTCGTTCTGGATGCGGCATACTCGCAGCCCCTCCTGAGGGGCGGTGTTGTAGCGGAGCATGGGCACCCACGGCGCAAGCACAACCTTGTCGACGCCTGCGCGGGTTTGCTCTTCGAGTATGCGCTCGATATTGACGAACTCGCGCACCGCCGAGCGAATCGACTTCGACATAAAGTTCAGGATTTGTACGCCGTCTTCCCAGCGCAGCCTGGGACGCCAGGCCTCGTCGGGATTGGCATCACGCGTGAGTTCGCGCGGGATGATGTGGGCGTGTACGTCGATGACAGTCATAGTCGTTTTTCGGTGGGGGGGCAACACGGGCGCGGCAGGGCCGCGCCCCTACGCGATTTGCGCGCGCCCGTTATTTTCGTGTGGGGGCAATTGGTTCGGTGGGGCCGGTTTGGCGTCGTCATGGGTTTTCCCCTACGCATAAAATGTGAGCAGCAACGCCCCCGCAACGATGCACATCCCACCCAGCCACACGCGCCAGTTGACGCGCTCGTGGGCCTGGTCGAGCATCACCAGCGAGAGCGCAATAACGATGGGCACCGACAGCCGCGACATCGCCGTGACGACGGCCACGGGCACGGTATCGAGCGCAATCCAGCGGAACCACGTCGCGAGGCCGACGAAGATGCCTGCTACGAACTGCCAGTACAACGCCGAGCGCGCAATGATTTTTCCGCGCCACTCGCCCCAACGGATGAGCAACAGGATGCCGTAGACGATTACGTTGGTGCTGAGGCCAATCGCGACACCCCACAGCGGCGACGGCAGTTCGGCCAGGCCAAGGCGGATGAAGACAGGGCTGATGGCCCATAGGAACGACGTCAGCAGGGCGATCCACGGAACCTGGAAATTATCGTTGCTGGCGGCCTCGGCAGGGGCCGTTGATGAAGTGGTTTCGGTTGCCATCGGGTTCACCTATCTGAAGGAAATGATGTACACGCCGACCACGACTAACCCCACGCCGAGCAGGGCCAGCGGCGAGAAGGTCTCGCGGTAGAGCACGAGGTCGATGACGAGGCCGAAGACCGGCATACTGCCCAGCACAGCCCCGGTTCGGGCTGCGCCGATTTGGTTCTGGCTATAGCCGAGCAGCGTCCAGCCGACGAAAAAGTGGATAAACCCGGCCAGGCTGAAGTAAAACCATGCTGCCGGGGAGGCCGTCAGGAGGACATCGAGGCCGGTGGTGACAAGCGCGGCGATAATGAGCATCACCGCGCTGATGCCGATGAGCATAAATGCCCCCCGGATGGGGTCTAGCGACAGGTCTTGCCCGGCGCGGCGGTTCAATGTTTGGAAGATGCCAAAGCCGATTGCGGCGCTAATCGCCCAGGCGATGCCGGTCATAGGGTGCCCTTCATTTGGTAGCGTGCAAAACTCACAGGTCGAGGTACTTCGTCAGCAGGTCGAGCTTGTCCTGCGGAATATCTTCGCCTTTGGCGACCTTGTACCACTCGTAAAAGGCGACTTCTGCCAACGGTTTGCGCCGCCAGAGGTCCTCTTTGGTGGTGTCGTAGCCCTCTGGCGACCCCGCCTCGGCGGTGTAGCCGATACCGAGCAAGCCGATGTAATCCCAGTGGATGGGCATCCCCAACACGACGCGCATCTTATCGGCGATCATATGCGACCACAGGCAGGCCCCCAGGCCAAGCGCGTGCGCGGCGAGCCACATATTCTGCGTGGCCATCGCTGCACTGACGATGTGCCCGGTTTCGCCATCGGTATGGGGTGGGGCTTTGCGTTTGTCGGCAAAAACGGCGATACCCACGGGCATCTGGCTGAGGTCTTGAATATAGCCACGGCGTTCGCCGTCGCGGTATTGCGGCGACCAGATGCGCGAGAGGTTCTTGCTCTCCTCGGCGATAGCGTGGATGCGGTCTTTCGTGACCTGGCTCGTCACGACGATGAATGCCCACGGCTGGTAGTTGCCGGCGGAGGGCGACCACTGCCCAGCCGTCAGGATTTGCTCGATGAGATCGTCGGCGACCGGTTGGTCGGTCCAGCGACGGATACTGCGGCGAGTGCGGATGGCTTCTAATACGTCCATGATTGGTGTACCCGTTTGTTGGCGATCGGTGTTTATCGGTGGGCGAGGCATGGCCTGCGCCCCTACTTGGTTCACGTTTGCTTTTGGGCCAGGCTCATGTCGTCTCGCCTGCGCCCCTACTTGGTTTGCCTGTTGTGTTTGTTGGTGGGCGAGGCTCACGTTGTCTCGCCTGCGCCCCTACACACGGGATTCGGCGCTATTTGCCCTGCGCTTTGGCCATGCGATCGGTTTCGACCCCGGCCATTTTCGCGAGCACGTCGAAGATAATCGCGAAGTCGTAGTCTCCGACGCCCATGCCCCGCCCCGCTGTGAGGAACTCGTTGGTGGCGGCGGTCGTCGGTAGGGGCACATCGAGTTCGCGGCCCATTTCCAGCGCGAGCATCATGTCCTTTTGCATCATCTGGCAGTCGAACCACGATTTGCCCTCGGGATGCTCGATGACGAACGGCCCACGATATTGCACCATCGGCGAGGCGATGACGGACGCGCACAGCACTTCGACGGCGAGTTCGCGTGGGATGCCGCTTTTCTCGGCGAGGAGGACGGCTTCGCTGAAGGCGAGCATCTGCACGGCGAGGCCGAGGTTGGTGGCGATCTTCATGCCGACGGCGAGGCCGTTTACACCGACGTGGTGCACCGTGGGGCCGATGGCTTGCAGCACGGGCGTGACCTTCTCGAAGGCGTCTTTGTCGCCGCCAACCATGATCGAGAGCTTGCCGTTTTCGAGCGTGACGATGCTGCCGGAGACCGGGGCATCGAGCATGACGCCGCCGGTGGCCTTCACCTGCTCGCTGAGTTCGCGGCTGTACGCCGGACTCATGGTGGACATATCGATGTAGATTTTGCCCGGCCCCATCGCGGCGATGATGCCGTCGTCGCCCTGGGTGATGGCCTCGACGGCCCGCGTGTTGGTGACCATCGAGAAGGTGATGTCGGAGGCTTCGGCGACGGCGTGCGGGTTGTCGCCCCATGCCATGCCCATTTCCACGAGGTGATCGCCCTTGGACTTGGTGCGGTTCCAGCCGATGACGTCGTAGCCAGCATCGAGCAGCCGCACCACCATGCGACTACCCATATCGCCAAGACCAACGTATCCGATTTTCGTCATGATTTAATTCCTATCGTGTGCGAAACAGTCAAACTTAGTCATTTTTCGGCGAGGCATGGCCTGCGCCCCTACCCGGTTGGGGGGCTGTGTTCGATTGGCGCATTTATTCGCCGCCGTTTTTCTCCAAATCCTCGCGGACCTGTTGCAGGTGCGCCATCATGGCCGCGCGCGCTTTCGGCGCATCGTGCGCGATGACGGCCTTGTAGATGCGCTTGTGATGCACCTGACTCCGCTGCGCCCCATCCCCACTAATCCAGAACAGATGCCGACGCTGCTGCTCAAGAAACTCCACGATGGACCCGAGTAAATCGACGATGAGCGCGTTTTGTGTCGCGGTCGCGAGCGCCAGATGAAACTCGTGGTCGGCCTCGACGAAGCGGTCGACGTGCATCGTGGCGTCGTCCATGGTGTTGATGGCCAATTCCATGCGTTCGCAATCGTTGTCGGTAGCATGGAGCGCGGCCAGCGCGGCGATTTCCGGCTCGAAGATTTCGCGCACCTGTGTGAGATTGTGCAGGCCGTGTTTTTTGTCGAGTTGCAGCAAGCGCCCGATGGACTGCCGCACCGTGTCCGATGTGCCGTCGTGGACGAATGTGCCCACGCCCGGTCGTATGACCAGCAGGCCTTTTTCTTGCAACGTCCGTACAGACTCACGAATGACCGTCCGGCTCACCTTGAAGCGCTCGCTCAGTTCGCGCTCCGGGGGGAGCTTATCACCGGGCGTGAGGTGCCCCGCCAAAATCATCGTTTCGATGCGTTCGACGATCTGTTCGTAGAGTTTCGGTGTATTGATCGGTTCGTACATGGCATCACGGGGGGCTAGTCCCAATCGAGGATGCCGGGCAACTGCCCGCGCGCGCGCAACGTCCCCACGATGCCATCGGGGAAGAACAGCAGCACAAGCGCGAGCAACAAACCGGTGCCAAAGATGTTCAACTCGGTGCCGCCGAACCGGCTGAGCACAAACTCGTTGATGGAAATGATCAACACCGCGCCGACAACCGGCCCGGCGACGGTGCCCTTCCCACCGATGATGCACATGAGCACTAACTGCGCGCCGATGAGGATAATCAACAGGCTGGTGGGGTGCAGGTAAGCCTGGTACTGGCCCCACACGGCACCGGCAGCACCGATGAACATCCCACTGAGCGCATACGCGAGAATCTTGTACAGGTTAGTGGGGATACCGGCACTCTCGGCTTTGACCTCGTCCTGCGAAATCGCGCGCAGGCCGATGCCCAACTTGGAGTGCCGGATGCGGTAGGACATGTACACCGTTAGCGCGGCGATAATCAAGAAGGTGTAGTAGTACGGAATTTTCGACCACGCCACGGGCAGGTCGATGAGTGGCAACGCCATGCCGTTCGCGCCGCCGACGTAGTCCCAGTTATCCAACACGATACGGACGACCAACACCAGCGCGACTGTGGAAATGATGAACGACGGGCCGCGTACGCGCAGGGTGATGAGGCCGATGAGCAACCCGAGGCCAAAGGCCAGGATGCCCGCCAGCGGCGCGGTGATGAATACCGGTATGCCCGCGTCGCGGAGGAGGATGCCCCCAAAGTAGCCGCCAATCGCGAGGAACACATTGTGCCCCAGCGAGATGTACCCCGTATAGCCGCCCATGATGTTCCAGCTAGAGGCCATCGTCACGTACATGAACGTGAAGAGCAACAGGTGCAGGTGGAAGTTGAGGGTGGCCCCGAGTGCGATGTGTAAGGCCGGGTACAGGATGAGCACGGCGAGCAGCACCCACACGCCGATAAGCTTCAGGCGGAGGCCGCCCTGTTCGAGTGGCAGCGCATCGACGTTGGCCTTTGCGCCGGTGGTGATATTCGTATCCATAAGTCGTTATGCGCTTTCCATCTTTTTGCCGAACAACCCCTGCGGGCGCAGCAGCAATACCAGGAACAAACACAGGTAGAACGTCAACGGCGACCAGGTCGGCCCGAACTCCTGTGAGACGAAGGCCGCGATGACGGCCAGCAGCATCGCGCCGATGATGGCCCCGAAGAGGTGGCCCATCCCACCGAGCACAATGAGCGAGAGCAACAACCCCACCCACTCCCAGTGGCCTGCGGGGAAGAAGCTAAACAGGTAGCTAAACAGCGAGCCAGAAGCCCCGGCAAGCGCGATACCCAGCCCGAACGCAATCGTGCTGACGCGCTGCACATTCACGCCGACGGTTTTCGCGGCGGCGCGGTTTTGCATCGTCGCGCGGATGGCGTAACCGATGCGGGTGAACCGCAGCACGGCCCACAGTGCGGTTATCAACGACAGGCTGACGATGCCCGCGTAGAGCTGGCCGCGCGGGATGAAAATATCGCCCAGGAAGAAGGCTTGTGTGGCGTAGGCCGGGCTTACGCTGCGGAAGGTGCCTGTATAGATAAACGACAGCAGCCCCTCGGTCATGAGGGCCATGGCGAATGTGAGCAGCACCGTTATTTCGATGTAGCGGTGGTTCTCGGCATCGCGCGAGAGCAACAGCCGGTAGATGAGCACCCCGAAGCCGAACATCAGCGGCATGGTGACGACGATGCTCAGGATTGGGTCCAGGCCGATGGCCTGATTAAGGCTATAGGTGATGAAGGCGGCCATAAAGATGAATACCGGGTGCGCAATGTTCACGATGCGCATCACGCCGAAGACCAGGGTGAGGCCCGACGCGAACAGGGCATACACCCCACCCAGCAGCAAGCCCAGGATAAGCGTTTGCAGAATGTCGATCATGCCGATTTCTTCTCCTTGCGGCTGCCCAGGTACAACGCCTGAATGCGGGGGTCGTCGAGGACTTTATCTGCCGGGGCTTCGAAGTGGTTACGACCGAGGTCGAGCACGCAGCCAGTATCGGCGGCTTCGAGGCCTTTGCGCGCATTTTGTTCGACGAGGAGCACCGTCATGCCGCGCGTTTTGAACAGCGCTATCATTTCGAAAACCTGCTCGACGATAAGCGGTGCGAGGCCCAACGACGGCTCATCGAGCATGACAACCGCCGGGCTGAGCACCATCGTACGGCCCATCACCAGCATTTGTTGCTGCCCACCGCTGAGTGTCTTCGCCGATTGGCCGCGCTTCTCGTTGAGTATCGGGAACACCTCGAACACATCTTTGATGCGGCGGTCGGTTTCGGCGCGGTCGTTGATGATGTAGCCGCCCATGCGCAGGTTTTCGTACACGCTCATGTCGGGGAACAGGCTGCGCTCCTGTGGAACGAAGCACACCCCCTTCGCGAGGATTTGATCGGGCCGCAGCTTATGAATCGGCTCACCCCGCAGGCGGATGTCGCCACTGCGCAGCGGGAGCATCCCACCGATGGCTTTGAGCAGGGTGGACTTCCCCGCGCCGTTAGGGCCGATGATGCATTTCACGTCCCCTTCGTCGACGGTGAGGTCCACGCCCTTGAGGATATCGGGGCCTTTGCCGTACCCGGCAACGACGCCGCTGAGTTCCAGTAAGCTCATAACACAGTTTCTCCGAGATAAGCCTTCAACACGGTAGGGTCATTTTGAATAATTTCGGGCGTTCCAGTCGCGAGCACCTGGCCGTAGGACATTACGACGACGTTGTGGCTGATGCCCATCACGAGGTCCATGTTGTGCTCGACCACGAGGAACGTCATGCCCTGCGCGTTGAGGATTTCGATGCGTTCGATAATTTCTTCCAACAAGGCCGGGTTGACGCCACCCGCAGGCTCGTCGAGCATAATCATTTTGGGGTCGGTCATCAGTTGCGAGGCGAAGTCTAGCAATTTTCGCTGGCCGTAGGAGAGGTTGCGCGTTTCCTCTTGGGCGAGGTTCGCGAGGCCAACGAAATCGAGCAGGTCCATCGCACGTTCGACTTCGGCAGGCAACATCGAGCGCTGAATGAGGCCGCGCCACCCATGAACTGGCGACTGCACGATCATATTTTCCAGCACGGACATATCCGGCAGGTTGCGGCTTATCTGGAAGGTCCGGCTGAGGCCGCGCCGTGTGATTTTGTGGGGTCGCAGGTTTTGGATTTCGCCGCCGTCGAAGATGATTTTGCCGCTATCGCACTTCAACACCCCGCTGATGAGATTGAAGGCGGTGGTCTTCCCGGCACCGTTAGGGCCGATGAGGGCGGTGATGGAACCTTTTTCGACGGTAAAGCTGCAATCGCTAACGGCCTGTATGCCGCCGAACGATTTGTTCAGGTGTTCAACAGAGAGCATGGTACAGGGTCCGCATAACTGGGTCGTCATTTTTTCGAGCATTTGGCGGGCGCGCGGCTGCGCGCCTCAAATTCACCAAGTCAACTTTTTAACCCCTCTTCTAAATCCTCTCCCCGTAAACGGAGAGAGGACTTTGGGTAACCGTAACCGCGTCGATCTTATCGGTTACCGTTGGCGAGGGAAAAGCATTCAGACTATCGAATGTCGGCTTACCACGCCGGCTTGGGGTGGATGATATCTACGGGGCCGGGGAACTCGCCCAGCGGGTAAATGAAGCGCAGTTCTTGCTCTTGCCATTGCAGCATGAGGAAGGCGCGGTCGATGGGCAGCCCGCGCTCGTCCCAGTGGAAGGTACCGAGGATGGTGCGCACCGGGTCATCGGCGGTGCGGCTGGCCAGCCAATCGCGGAGTTCGGTGTTATCGGTGGTGCCGGTCGCCTGTACGGCTTGCGTCATACCCATGCACAGCGAGAACGGAATGGCGACGTCTTCGTCGGGTGCCAGGCCGTCGTAATCGGCCATGTACAGTTCCACGAAGTCGCTGTTGCTGAAGGTTTCGTCGATGAGGATGCCTTCGAAGTCGGCGTTGGGGTGCCACGAGGAGTGCACCAGCACGCCGTTCACACCGTCGCCGAGGCCCTCAACGAACTCGACTTGGGTACCCTGGCTGAAATAAGCGGCCTCCGGCTGGTAACCGACGGTTTGCAGCGCGCGCGTGATCTGGATTACTTCTTCGGGGGAGGCAGTAAGGCCGAAGAGCATGTCGGCTTCGGCGCGGCGAATTTGGTTGGCGAGGCCTAACCAGTCGTTGAAGCCCTCGGCGGGCCACTCCTGCACGAGCACCGCTTCGATACCTGCTTCTTCCAGCACGCCGGTTCCGATCTCTTCGCTGCCGGTGAGGCCTGCGGCGATGGCGTTGGCGAAGAAGTCATCGGCGTGGATGACGGCAGCGGTTGCCGGGTAGTCTTCGCTATCGCTGCCGACGAGTTCCACCATAATTTCTACCGGGCTGCCGCCAATGAACTCACCCGCGTTTTGCTGGAAGTAGAACATGTAGTCGAAGCCCTGCTCGTAGATGCCGAGCGCCCCACCTGCCGGGATGGGGAAGACCATCTCGTTTTGTTGGGCGATGGCGCTGGTGGGGAAGGTGAGGCGGCTGGAGAACGTACCGAAGATGAGGTCGACGTTTTGCTCGTTGATGAGGCGCTCGTACTGGGCAATCGCCTGGTCGACATCGGAGCGGTTGTCGTCGCTGAGCAGTTCCACCGGGCGGCCAAGCAACCCACCGCGACGGTTAATTTCGTCGACGCAAAGCTGGTAGCCTTCGAGGTGCTTCTGGCCGGCAATCGAGAAGGTACCGGTGAGCGGCAGCGAGGCACCGATGAGAATCGGCTCGCCTTCCTGGGCCGTAACGGCTGTGCCGCCGACTATCGTGAGGGAGAGGACAAGCAAGAGGGCAACAAATTTTGTGGCAGTCATTGAATTATCTCCTGAAATAAGCAGTGCGATGTTTTGTCGAGGTATTGCGAATTTAACGGGTTGGGTGGTGAGCGACCCCTTTCTCAGCACAGGATAGCCGACAACGCATCAGGGAAGCCCCTGTGGGTTGTTGATGTGATGGATGTGGGTGGCGGTGTGGTTTAGGGGGTAGAGCCTGCAACGTCATAGTTTTGGTAAAGAATCTTTGAATAAGCGGATATTTTGGTCTAGGGTCTAGCCATCGTACCACAGCATTAAACTGACGTTACAATAACACGGTGTTTAGTCGGTGGCAAATTGAGGAATATTTTCACGAAGTGGGTCGCGTTTTTGTAGGGCGAAGTCGACAAAAAGAGGGCACCGCGTGGGTGCCCTCGTACATGTTGTATGCCGTTGGTGCGGTTTGGCCGCCCTATTCGCTGGGTTCGGAATAGGTGTGGTAGGCGCGTTTGTGTTGTTCCGCAAGGTTATGATCGCCGACTGCCTTGTAGCTGAGCGCGAGCAGTTTGTGAATTTGGGGATAGTCGGCACGGATGGCAACGGACTTTCCGAGAATATCGATGGCCTGTCGGTAGGCATTCGCCTTCACGTAGGCTTCGCCGATCTTCAGGTAGCTGGCGGCGAGGCCATCGCGCGCGCCGGTCATATCCGGGCGGTACACAAGCGTCTGGTCGAAGGCGTCGGCGGCTTCTTCGTAGCGTGGCTCGGCGT
>CAYSVE010000054.1:0-15325 GCA_964434365.1 uncultured Anaerolineaceae bacterium
ATCGCCGTCGTAGGGTTGCTCGTAGTCGTAGCTATCGCCGACGTAGGGTTGCTCGTAGACGTAGCTATCGCCGTCGTAGGGTTGCTCGTAGCCGTAGTCGTACTCACCCTCGGGATCGTAGTAATAGCCTTCAGGATAGTAGCCTTCAGGGTAGTCTCCGAAGTCATCGGTATCGTAGTCGTACTCGCTGAAGTCGTAGAAGAAGCAGTCGTCGTCTACCACATCGCCACACCCGTTGAAGAACACATCATCGAAGATGAACTCCTCGGGGAATTCCTCGGCGAAGTAATCCTGCATAAACAGGTCGAAGCCATCGTCACCAAACGCCTCGAAGTCGAGGTCGTCGCTGTAGAGGATACGATCGTAGAACGCGTCGAAGTCGTCCTCGAAGTCATCGTTGAAGTAGGCATCGTAGAACGCGGCAGGCGTGTTTTCGCCGTTGAAGTAATCGTTGAAGTCGTCGATCACATCGGCGTTGAACGGCTGGGCGAAAATGAAGGCCGCCTCGAACTCGAAGATCGCGTTTTCCAGCGCAAAGCCAAGGTCGTCGATGACGTCGGCGTCGTATGGCTCTGGGAGTTCTGGCGGGGCGGAGGCGGCCCCGGTTTCAACGTCGACGGGCACATTAAGCGTGGCACCCGGCGGGTTGATGCGCTTCACGCCCTGGCTCTCCACAAGTACACGGCCCTGCAAGGTGTTGATGTTCATCGGCTTTTCGTCGTCCGGCGCGCCGAGGAAGGCCGTCGACCCGACCTGAATATCCACCTCGTTGATGAGGAAGCTCACCTCGCCCACACCCGAGGGCGTTTGGATCATAATGCCATCGTCGGGGGCCTCTTCGCAGGGGGTTTCCTCGCTGCTGCCGCTTTTGAAGGTGAAGGCCTGCATCGGCCCGAACTCGCGCGTGCCAGGGCGCGGACGAGCGGCGTTGCGCAGCGTCTCGAAGTCGCCCTCGGCGTTGGTGATGATCTCAGACCAAATCCAGCCGAAGCCCTGCGGGCTGCCGTCGAACTCCACACGCAGCCACACCTCGCCGGCGGCGTTGGTGATGCGCCCGGTGGCGGTGAGGGGGACATTCGCCGGTACGCCGCCAAGTATCGCGCCGTCGGTGTTCGGTTGCAGGCGAATGTTGCTCGCCGAGCCGGGCGTCACGGCGAAGCGGGGCGGCGGCCCCTGCGCCTCGGTTTCCTCGCCCATGTTGTTGATGTCGACATCGCCGAACAGCAGCAGCGTGACGTTCTCGGGTACGTCGTCGGGCAGGCTGGCCTGTACGCGCATCAGCGCGACGCCCCACTGGTTGCTGAAGTAGTCCAGGGTGCGCAGTTGCAGCGTTTGCACACTTGCCACGTCGACGACATCGCCCGCTTGTTCGAAGGTCACGGAGGGGTCGTCCAGCGTCACATCGATGCTGACGTTGCCGTAGCAGAGTTGGTCGCGCCCGGTGGCATCGCATACCAGTTCCACGGCCTCTAAGGTGCTGCGCGCAATAATGCCGCAGTCCTGCGCGAGCACCCCACTGTACGAAAACAAAAACACCAGCGCGGGGTACAGCAGGTACCGCCGGTAGGTTCGATTTGCGCTCATTCTACAAGCTCCACTTTCACTAAAAACTCAACAGCGCTGCTTCGCACTCGATCGTATCGGTCGCTTCACCCAGGAAGGAAATTCGTTCGGATGCACTCAGGCGACGGTTCGCGATGGCGCACGCGCGCGCACGCCACGCGTTTAAGTCCGTCGTCCATAGGTCGACACTACCGGCACGTGTGCCCGCGGCCAACACATTGCCATCGGCACGGAAGTGAACACCCCACACCCAGTCGTCTGCCCCTTCGAGCGGTTGGCCGATGGGCTGGCCGGTTGCGGCATCCCACAAGATGATCGTCTCGTCGCGGCTGCCCGTCGCCAAAATCGCGCCATCGGGGCTAAACGCGAGGTCGAGCACCCAGTTGGCGTGGTCCTCCAGCTTCGCGCCGATTTGCTCGCCGTTCGTGCTATCGAGCAGGGTAACGGTGCCGTCGCGGCTGGCAACGGCCAGCAGGTTATCGCTGTAGGCCAGCGCTGTAATGGCATCGGTGTGCAGGCCTTCCAACCGCACGATGTCGCCACCGGTTTCCCACAAAAACACATTCCCGGCGTCGTCGCCCGTGGCGAACTGCGTCGTGTTGGGCCGCATCGCGACAGCCCACACCGCGTGCTCATGCGCGGTTTGCGGCTCCCCTGCGGAAATGCCCGTCGCCACCTCCCACGCGGAGATGGCCCCGTCATCACCGACGGTGAGCAGTTGGTCGCCGTTGGGGGCAAAGGTTAGGTCGCGCGCGGCGGCGTCGTGGGCGGCGATGTCGTGGGTGATGCTGAGGCTTTCCAGATCGCCAATGTACAGGCGGCCCGTCGCCGAGACGAAGGCGAAGGTGGTGCCGCTGGCCGCCACCCGGGTGACCTCGCCCTCAGCTTCGAACTCGGCGGCGGCGTTACCGTCGGCGTCCCACACCGTCACAAGGCCGATACCATCGGCACCACTGCCGGTAATCACAAATTCGCCGCTCGTCACGACGGTGAAGGCGTCGGTTTCCAGCGTGGCTAATGTCGCCCGCAGCGGTTGCACCTCGGTGACATCCCACAGCAGCACGTCCCCGGCCTTATCGACCGACAGCAGGCGGTCGCCGGAGGCATCGAACGCGAGGCCGAAGGCTTCGTCGGTGTGGGCGACAAGCGGCGCAGCGCCACGCACACGGCGGCCATTGGTCGGGTCGCGGAGGATGAGGCGGCCATCGGCACTGGCCGAGGCGAGGCGGGTGCCATCGGCGCTGAATACGATGTCTCGCACCCAATTTTCGTGGTCGGTGTGGGGGCTGCCGAGCGGTTCACCGGTCGTCGCATCCCACAGGCGGACGGTGTTATCCGCCGCGCCGCTGGCGAGGCTGAGGCCATCCGGGCTGTAGGCAAGCGCGAAGACCCAGTTCGGGTGGCCTTCGAGCTTCCGCGGTTCTTCCGGGTCGCTCAGCGTCCACAAGTAGATGCGCGCATCGCGGCTGCCCGCGGCGAGGGTTTCGCCATCCGGCGAGAAGACTACCCGCGAGACCCAATCGCCGTGGGGCATCTCCGCGAGTATCTCGCCGCTTGCCACATCCCAGAGGCGGGCGGTCATGTCGTCGTGGCCGGTCGCGAGTTGGGTGCCATCGGGGCTGAAGGCCACCGTATAGATGACAGTCGGCTCCTCGGTGGTGAAGGTGTTCGCCGCGTCGCCGGTTTGCAGGTCCCACAGCATAATCTGGCCGTCGTCACCCACCGAGGCGAGAGCGCCGTCGTGGTAGGCTAAATCCCACACACCGGCTTCGTGCCCAACGAGGGTGCCGGTGGGGTTGCCCTCGGCGTCGCGCAATACGATGCCGCCGTCGATGTCGGCAGTAGCGAAGCCGTCGTCGAGCGCTTCGACGGTGCGCAGCCAGGTGTCCTGGTCGTGCTGGAAGGTAAGCAGCCGGGGCGCGCTCTGCAAACTCGTGAGCAGGCTGCTGCGCGCTTCGGTCGTGTCGCGGACGTTGAGCGCACTCACAGCGAGCAGCAGCGCGCGATCCAGTTGGCGCTCCTCGAGTTCCAGCAGGCCTTGCAAGGCGACGCGCCCGGCTTCGCTAATTTCGGCCTGGTTTTCGGCCTCGAACCAGTAGAATATCGCGACGATCGCCAGCGCAATTGTCGCGACCAACGCCGTGACGACACTCCCCAATATGCGTTGCTGTTGCCGGTTGGCGTTCTTCCGGCTGCTCATGATGAATTCGGTTTGCAGGCGGGTTGGCGGCGGCGATTCGTCGCCGCTGTCGCGCAGCCAGTCCTCGGCTTGCTCCAGGCCAACCCCGCGCAGTAGGTAGCCGGGGCGCTTGTCGTTATTCTGCCACTCCAACGAGCGGGTGTGGAGCTTGGTGTGGCGGCTGAGGTATTCGACGTCGAGGTCGAGTGCATCCTCCAAGTACCCGAACGACTCGTCGAACTTCACCTCATCATCGAAGAACATCCAGTTGTGGCGTGCGAGCCGCGTCCAGTTTTCCTTGGCCATGTCGACGAGGTCGCGGCCTTTGAGCATGTTGTTCGCAACATCGTCGAGTTCGGTCTTGGCGAGCACCTGCTGCGCGTCGGCGGCGTCGGCCTGTTCGTAGACGATGGGCACCAGTCGCTTGTTGTTCGCGATGGCATGAGCGACTTCCATCGTACACACTACCGACGACAGTGATGCCTCGCTCATCACGAACAGGAAGGCATCGGAGCGGTCGATGCCGTCGCGGATTTCCTGCCACCAGTCCGCCGTCCAGGGGATGTCCTCCCAGTCCACCCAGATGACGCGGTCGGTCTCTTTCAGCCGCTCGACTAATTTTTCGACGAAGGGTTTGTTGCGCCGAGAATACGAAACAAAGACGCTCGCAGCCATATTGACGATAGCCTCACAAAACCAAGCCCGTGCTTTTATCCGATCATAGAATAGCCGTTCGCGTCAAGCGCTGCAAGCTGCGCTATGATAGAGCTTTCGTGAGCTTACGGAATAGTATGCGTTCATTATTTATCCACCTACGGTTGCATTTCCAGTTTCTGCTCGCGCCGATTTTCCTGTGGGGTTTTTTGCTCGCCGAGGGCACGCTGAACGGGCAATTCTGGCTGGCTTTCGTGGCGCTGCACATCTTCCTCTATGGTGGCACGACGGCCTATAACTCCTTCTACGACCGCGACGAGGGGCCTGTGGGCGGCCTGGAGAATCCGCCGGAGGTGACACCGGCCCTGCTGCCGTTTTCGCTGGTGTGGCAGGCCATCGGCGCGGTGATGGCCTGGTTCGTCAACCCGATGTACTTCGGGCTGTACGTCGTTATCTTCGCGTTTGTGACGGCCTACAGCCACCCCGTGCCCCGGCTGAAGGGGAGGCCAGTCGGCGGGCTGTTGACGATCGCGCTGGCACAGGGCTTGCTGTGCGGCCTCGCGGGCAGCGCCGCCGCCGACCCCACGCTTGCGTCGCTCTCGACCCTCGATTGGCTGGGCCTCGTCGCCTCAACGGGCGTGACGACGGGCTTCTACCCGGTGACGCAAATTTACCAGGTTCAGGAAGACCTTGCGCGCGGCGACCGGACCTTCGCGGCGCACTTCGGGCATGTGGGCACGTTTCGCTTCGCGCTCACATCGATGAGCCTCGCCGCATTGGGGCTGGCGATCGTGTTTGCGCAGTTGTTCCCCGCCTGGCAGACGGCGCTGCTGGTAATTTTCGTGGTGGGCCTGCTGGTGATGATCGGCAGGTGGGCCGCCCAATACGACCCGGCGCAGGTGCTCGTCAATTACCGGCAGGTGATGCGCCTGTACACGGTGATGACGGGCGGCTTCGGGGTGTTTCTGGCGCTGCATCTGCTGGGGGTACTATGAGCGCGCAACCGCCGCGCACCCTCGCGGAGAAGCAGCTCGCGTTGGGGGCCGCCCTCGGCTTTTCCGATGCGGACCTTGTCGACAATCGTGCCGGGCAGCTCAGCGATGCGCAGAAACTCACGCTGTCGGCGGGCAACCGCTGGCGTTTCCTCTTATTGATACTAGAAGCGGCGGTGCTGGTGCGGGTGGCGGCTCCGTTTGTGCCTGGCCTGCGCGAGGCGTTGTTTTTCGCGGGTGTGGGCAACGAGACCGTCGGGCGGTTGGGTTTTTATACCGTGCTTATCCCGCTCCTCGTTCTGGGTTTGATCTTCACCGCGTATCAGTTGTGGCGGCGCTGGCGAGACATCTGCGAGGGGCACGTGGAAGCTGTGCGCGGCATCGCGAAAGTCACCAACCCGGAGCAGGCCACGCTCATCTTGCGGGTGGGTGGGGTGCGCTACTACATCGGGGAGGCCGTCGTGCACGTCGAGGACGGCCAGGCCTACGAACTGTACGTTCTGCCGCGCACTCAGCGTGTGGTCGGCGCAAAGGTGCTCGACACGCTCGACTGAGTCGTAACCCCGGTTACGGATTTCTGCGCGTGGGGGACGGTACGCTTACCGCAAAAATGGAGATATACCCGTGCGTACTTTCCTCTCGATCCTCTCGATCGTTCTGCTGATCGTCTTCGGGCTGGCGGCCTATGCGCAAATCCCCGGCGAGCCGACCGAAACCGACGGCATACGCCACAGCGTACCGCTGGAAGACATCATCTTCGACGACTTCGATAACCGATTCAACCGGGCGCTGCCGTTCACGCGTGCCTCCGAGGACGACATCGTGCGCCTGCGCGACCGCATCCGCCCGTTGTGCCACGGTGACCTTGCGGCCTGCCTGCCCATCGCGTACGAGCCTGCCGCCGCCGGTGACCAATGGCTGAGCGATGACCATTTCGTGCTCGGCTACGTCGATGCCGACGGTGTCGCCTACGCCTACCCATTCGGCATCCTCAACTTTCACGAGATCGTGAACGACACCCTCGCCGATGTCCCGGTGCTCATTTCGTATTGCCCGCTGTGCAACAGTGCGGTCGTCTACTCGCGTGTGGTCGACGGCGACACGCTGCTGTTCGGCAACACGAGCGCGCTCTACCAAAGCGACATGGTGATGTACGACACCGACACCGATTCGTACTGGTTCCAGGCAGGCGGCGAGGCAGTTGTGGGGCCACGCACCGGCCAACGCCTGACACCGCTCCCGGCGGTAGTCAGTCACTGGGAGGATTGGCACGCGACGCACCCCGATACCCTGGTACTCGCCCGGCCCGCGCCCGTCGACTACGCGCGCAACCCGTTCGATGGCTACGAGGCGCGCGTGAACAAGGGCCAGTTCGCCTTCCCCGTCGATGGCGACCTCATCGATGACGACCGATTGCTCCCCGGCGATAATGTGCTCGTACTGAACGACTCGCTGGCGTTTCCGCTATCGCTGTTGGGCGATGCCGCAACGACCACGACCATCGACGGAGACGAGGTGGTGGTGCTCAGCCTTGCGGATGGCCCCGCCGGGGCAGCTTATCGCACGGCCTTGCCGAATGGCGGCGCGGTCGCCCTTGTATACGAAGACGGTGCCTGGGTCGATTCAGTCACGGGGTCGGTTTTCGGGCTGGATGGCGTTGCGATGTCGGGGCAGCTTGCAGGCACCCCATTGGAGGCGGTGCCGTCGCGGTATTTGTTCTGGTTTTCGGCGCTGGTCGCCCACCCGCAAATTGCGGTGTTTTAGTAATAATTTGCGATTCGCGCCCTACGTTGCGGCACAGGCGAGGCTAACATAAGCCTCGCCCACTACCCTATGCGCTGGCCGTCGCGCCGTTTTCCAACCGGAACACCGCCTCGCTGATTTCCGGGTTCGCCTCGACAGCCACCGGGTTCACCTCGAATGCTTTGTCGTCATCCCAGAAGGCACACACCCGATTCGGCAGTATCAACTCGTCGAATTCCTGAAGGCCGTCTTCCAGTGTGAGCTTGAAGCGCTGGTCCTGGTTGTTGTCGAGGTTCAGGCAGTCCACAAACACCTGATCGATGCTCGCATCATCGCCCAGGTGAACCTGCACGGCGTTGTTGAGTTGGGTATTGTGCGCACGCAATACATCATCCGTGAGGCTTTCTAGGTACACGAAGTCATCGCCGAGTGGGGTAAGCAGCAAGGCGGCAATGGCCCACAACCGCCGCTGCATCGAACTCACCGCATCGGTGTCATCGATGATCATCGGCTTTGCGTTGCGGCGAATCCGGCGGTACGTCTCGCCGTCGAAAGCCTCGATGCCACGCTGCACCGGCACGCCGATCGGGCGCACCGTGAAATCCCAGCGCATGGCCTTGGGGAACTGAAAATACGCGGTCGCCTCCACGGGCACCCACGCGCGAATCGGCCCGACCCTGGCGCGGGCGCGCCCGGTGAAGACCATTTTCAGGCTTTCGAGGACAGGGGGGCGGTGGCCGTAGCGGGCCTCGATCGCGCGCCGCAGTAGGTCGCGGGCGT
This sequence comes from uncultured Anaerolineaceae bacterium, assembly GCA_964434365.1. GTDB lineage: Bacteria > Chloroflexota > Anaerolineae > Aggregatilineales > Phototrophicaceae > CAYSVE01. The sequence goes on from CAYSVE010000054.1 coordinate 7,912, forward strand.
GTGCATCGCCCTGTGCCATCAATAAAACAGGCATGTGATGTATCCTGTTGGCATTATTTCTTGTGGATAGTTTAGCAAGAACTCAGAAATGCGCGAAGTGATTTCGTGAAATGTTTCAAAAAATCCCGAAACCCCGAACACAGTAATGTGTATGATAAGCTATTCTCGCACAAAATCGCGGTTCCGAACACGATAAGAGCTACACAAACACCAGCACAAGGACACCACCCGTGGAACTGAAACTCAACAACGTCGTGCTCATCGGGCGCACCTTCGACGAGTACCGGCGCATGTTCAACCTCGATTTAGACAGCCTGCGTGGTGCACGCGTGCTCGATGTTGCCAGTGGGGTGAGTTCGTTTTGTGCCCAGGCGACTGCCGCCGGGTTGAACATCACCGCGACCGACCGCATCTACATGTTCGATGCCGACGCCATCGCAACTAAGGCTGCGCAGGACCTCGATGAGGTGATGGGCAAAGTCGCGGGGATACCCGGCAACTTCCTGTGGACCGAGTTCGGCGACATCGGCGGGTTGCGGGCGCGGCGCAAACAGGCCTACACGACCTTCGTAGCCCACTACCGCCAGAACCCCACCCGCTACCGCTATACGAACTACCCCGACACCGACTTCGATGACAACCAGTTCGACCTGACGCTGGTGAGCCACTTTTTGCTGCTCTACGATGACGTGCTCGGCGAGACCTTCCACAGGGCAACGTTGCGCGAGTTGCTGCGCGTGACGGTGGGTGAGGTGCGGATTTTCCCGTTGTTGAACCTGCGCAGCGAGGTATCGCCGCTGGTGGAGGCGCTACCCGCGCACTTTCCCGGCCACACCTTCGAGCGGGTGAAGGTGCCGTACGAGTTCATCCGTGGGGCCGATGAAATGCTGGTTATCAAACGGCGGTAAGCCTATAATCGCGCGGATGACGTTTACCTATGCCCTCGACGACCCTGCCGCGAAGAAACCTGGTGTACGCCCGGCAGACCTCACCCCCACCGATGCGATGTGGGCGGCGCTCGCCGCGCGCTTCGATGCAGAGGACGGCATGACGCCCTACCCTGCCCACAAGCTCCGCGCGCGGTGGGACGCTGACCGCGCCGCGTGCATCATCCACGATGGTGCGATTGTGCTATACGTGGGGGTGACGCCCGTGTACGATGACGCGATTCGTGAGCGGTTGCGCCACTTCCTCGGTGTGGATGAGCACCGTTTGCCCCACGCGACGGTCTATCGGGGGGTGAGCGGCTGGACGCACCCCGACTGGCGCAGGCGCGGGTTGGGCGTCGCGGCGCGAAGGCCGTTCTATGGGCAACTGCTGCACGAGCGCGCGCTGTACGTGGGCACTACGAGCGGCATCGGCGCGACACCGATTTGGTCGCGCTTGGGCTGGCAGGTGCTCCCCTGGGAGCAATTTGCGTTCGTCGCCGCGCTGGATGGCTGGTACGACCCTGCCAACCTGGCGCGCTTTTACACACCCGGTAGTGGCTGGGCGACATACACCCCCACCGAACCGTGGAACGGGCCGAGCGTCTCACCCTTCGAGGACACAGACCACGACTGGGGCCGTTATGCCCACCTCGGCGTGAGCAACCCGGCCCTCGCACACGACCTGAATACCGCTTTCGAGACTGCGGCGGGTGGCGGTTTGCCGCACTGGCAGTCAGCGCTCAAATACGTAGGAGAAAACCCGGCTTGAACTTCGACAAAATTACCGGCGTCGTCGCCGATATGGATGGCGTGCTGTGGCTCGGCGACCAACCGCTGAAGGGGCTACACCCGTTCTTCGCGTTGGTGCAACAAAACGACATCCCGTTTGCGCTGGCGACCAACAACAGCAGCAAATCGCCCGCCGATTACGTGGGCAAGCTAACCAAAATGGGCGTGGCAAACGTACCGCAGACGAACATCGTCAACAGTGGCATCGCCACCGCAACCGTGCTGCGCGATGCCTACCCCGCCGGGGCCTACGTGCACGTCTTCGGCGGGGCGGGCCTGCACCGGGTGATGGACGATGCCGGGTTTACGCTCGTCGAAGACCTGGACACCACAGCCGATGTCGTCGTCGTTGGGTTGGACTTCGAACTGACGTACGAGAAATTGCGCGTCGCCGCGCTGCACATCAACCGAGGAGCCGACTTCTGGGCAACGAACGACGACCCGTCGTACCCATCGCCCGAGGGGTTGGTGCCGGGGGCGGGCAGCGTCGTCAACCTGTTTATAACGGCCACCGGCAAAACGCCGACCGTCGTCGGCAAGCCGCACGCGCCGATGTTCGAGGCCGCGCTGAAAATCCTCGGCACCGACCCCGCCAACACCCTGATGATCGGCGACCGGCTCAACACCGATATTCAAGGGGCGCAGGGGGTGGGGATGCAAACCGTGCTGCTGCTGAGCGGCGTCACCAAAGCCGACGACCTCGCCACGAGCGATATTCAGCCGGATGTGGCCTACGAAGACCTCGACGCGCTTGTGAAGGCGTGGAACTACACGGGCGGCAAGCGCCTGCGCTGATGCTCAGCCGCAGAGAATTTCTGGCGCGGGCGGGGGCGCTGCTGCTCGCGCCCACCTCGCCGACCGGGGCCGCCCGCGACCTGCAACGCGCGCTCGATGACCTCACCGCCGGGTGGGACATGGCCGTGATGGTGCGCCGGTTGGCCGGGCCATCGTTGACGGTGGCCTACGAGGCATCGGTGAATGCGACCCTGCTGCGCCCGATCGCAAGTTGCTTCAAGGCGTGGGCGGCGTATTACGCGTTTTATCACACCCCCCTCGGCGCTTGGAACCCCGCCCCCGGCACCGACCTCCACAGCATGGTGGTGTTCAGCAACAATGTGGCGACGGGCAACGTCATCCGCGATGTGGGCGCGTATGTGCGCTTCGGCAACGCGCTGCAAAAGTTCAACGACTTTACGACCGACTACGGCCTCGGCCTGCGGCATGGGTTGTATAACTGGGGTTGGCCGCGCAACCCGCTCATCGACACCTTCGACGACCGTTTCGCGCCCGGCCCGGGACGCCTCGTGACCATCCGCGACGGCACACAGCACACCATCGACAACGTGACAACCGCCGCCGACCTCGTTGACGGCTATACGCGCCTGCTGCGGATTGCCCGCACACCGGGCTTCAGCCGAGAGAAGGCCGCCGCCGACGCGACCCTGCGCCTGCTCGCCCTCGATGCGGGGGAGGCGTACCAATCGGTGTTCGAGCGGGGCATCGGAGCGTACACCGGCAAGGACGGCGTGCTGCCGACGGATTCGGTAAGCACCGGGCGTGTGCTCAACGATGCGGGCTACTTCGAGGCGGAAAACGGCGCGATTGTGGCGGCGTTTCTGGCCGTTGGCGAGAGCGAATCGCTGGTGGTGGAAACCGTCGCAGGCATCGGCGAGGCGATTGCCGAAATCGAAGCGCGTTAGGTGTAGGCTTGGTCCAACCCAAGTAACGCGATGGCCTCATCCCGCGTTTTGACGATGAATGTATTCTCGCCCGAAACCAGTTTTAGCCTCGGCCCCGCGATTTTCGACGCGACTTCCAGCGTTCCTTCGATGAGACGGTTGTGCTGGCGGGCAACCACAACCACACGGCGAAGGTTCGGCGGGTGCACGATCATACAATGTTGGAAGAGCCGCAACAGATGCGGCTCGTGGACGCGTACCTCTGGCAGTTCCCAAATAACATCGACCGCATGCGGGACTTCGCGTATAAGGCGGGCGCTTTCACTTATGAGGTGCATGATATCTTCGGTGGTGGCGGTCGGTTGCAAAACGACAACGAGGGTCGTGTGTTGCGCATCCAACCATTGCATGAAACGCATTTGAATCACCTAAACCTAAATGGTGGGCTACACTGTAGCGACCTTGCTTGCCAATAGCGCCTGGGCCTCTTCGACCGTACCCGCAAAGAACACGTTTTTGTCAGGAACCCATCGGTAGGCAGGGCCGAGCACTTTGCGCGCGACCAGGATAATGCCCCGCGTCAGTGAGGGGTTGCGCACCACCACAACGCTGTTGCGCAGGTTTGGCGAGGCCAACTCGGCGCAACGCCTGGCGAGGGCCATGTGGTTGCTAGGGTGAACGCGAACATCGCGTTGATGCCATATCACATCGACCGGGTGCGGTTGTGCGCTAATTTCTTCGGACGCCCGTTCGATCGCATCGAACACATCCTCGGGGCGCGCAAACTCGTGGTTGATGATCAGCAGTTGTGTGTGTGCGTTGTCGTACCATCGTACAGGGAGCATTGTTGGGCGTAGTCTCCACACATAGCCGTCAATGCCAGCATACCGAATTCACGGTACCGTGTCACCCGGGTTTTAGGACCAACATTCCAGTATTTCACGATTGATATAGCGAGCGCTCCAAATCGGCAGCGAAACTATGGCAGAGACCTACACGACGACGCGTGAACTGAGAAACGCGCGCGCATCGGCGACGCTGCTCGCCGTGAACACATTCTCGCCGAATGCAAAAACCGACTGCCCAAACAGACGCTCGGCTACGCCAATTAAGCTGGCAAAAAACCAGTCGTCTGGCGAAACCAGGACGGTATGGCGCAAGTTCGGCGGGCGGTGGTCGATGAGATGCCGGCCAAGGCGACGGGCGGACAAACGATACACGTACACACCGCGCAAATGCCAGATCGCATCGACCGGGTACGACACCGAGCATATCATGCTCGATGCCCCTTCGATGGCCGATAGGTAATCCTCGGTGCTGGCTGTTGCCATCGGTGAAATGAGCAGACGGGTGTAATTGTCGGTGTCCCACTCGACAGAAATCATAGGGGCCTGCATTGCCTTTCGCATTTAGCTTGCACACTATATCGTAGGGTATTACGCAAGGCTTGTCAGCATTTTGCGCCTGAATTTTTTCTTACCTTCGGCGCTGCTGTGCGACGAATGGCGGGCATTTACAAAATTTTTACGCCCTATCGCGCCGATAATCGCCTATTATGAACTTAACTGACCCCTTATAACCACGGAGGTGCCCCATGGCGAAGCTGAACCAGATCATCGCCATCGAAAAGGGTGTGAAGAGCAGCAGCCACAAGGAACTCAGCGAGGCGCACAAGTTACTGCAAAAGCCACCGCTGTTAAGCGGTATCAGCCGCACCTACCGCCCGCGCGACGAGGAAGGCGACGACCTGCCGCCAGAATCCACCCGCGTACAGGTGAAGGCCGATGAAGTCATCGAGCGCACGACGGCCATTCTCACGCGGTTGTTCGATGTCACGGCGACGAAGGACTACGCCAACGGCGACGCGCGCGCCGATGTCGTGGTGGATGGCAACACCCTGCTGGAGAACGTCCCGGTGACGTACTTGCTGTTTTTGGAGAAGCAACTCGCCGACGTCCACAGCTTCGTGCGCAAGCTGCCCGTGCTAGACAACGCCGAGACATGGACATTCGACGAAAACGCGGATGCCTGGGCGACCGACCCTGTGCAAACGCTGAAGACGAAGAAGGTGCCGCGCAACCACGTCAAGGCCGAAGCGACCGAGAACCACCCCGCCCAGGTCGAGGTATACTACGAGGATGTCATCGTGGGCTATTGGCGCACGGTGAAGTTCAGCGGGGCGTTGCCCGCTACGCGCGTGAACGAGTTGACAGAGCGCGTGGAGAACCTGCAAGAGGCGGTCAAGTTTGCTCGCGAAGAAGCCAACGGCCTTGAAGTCGACGATGTGAAGGTGGGCGAGGCGGTGTTGGGGTACATCTTCGGGGCATAATCGCACCGGTAACCGGTAAAGGGGGGCGCCCATGAGCGTTCCTCTACGGCAACGTACCATATTTCGCCCCAAATCATCGGACTCCCCCCCGCGGGGTCGGTTTTTGATATACTGTGCCCATGACGAACCTGACCCCCAAACACAACGGCCTCGCCCCAACCGAGGAACTCAACATCTTCAACTTTGCGCTGGCCCTGCCAGGGCGCGCCAGCAGCCCCCACACGATTCGCGCTTACTTCCGCTGGATAGACCGCTACCTCGCCGACATCGGCGGCCTGAAGCCCACCGAACGCGACGCGCGCGTGCATCGGATGCACAATTTGCCGGTGCGCAAACTGCAATCGACGTTGAGTGCGGCGCAGTTACGCGCTTGGCTGGGCCTTCTCGCGACCGAGGGCCACGGCAAACAGGGCCTCGACCAGGCCCGGGCAGCGGTGGTCACATTGGGCGATTTACTCGCCGAAGCGGGTTGGATCGACGATAGCACCGCCGCCGCGATGGCGCGCGTGCGCCCGCCAAAGGCCGAGGAGGGGCAGCGGCCCGGTCGCTGGCTCAGCACGCATCAACTGCGCGAACTGATGCGCGCCGGGGCCGCAATGGCGACCAGCGAAAACCAGGCCCTGCGCAACAGCGTCGTGTTGAGTGTGCTGTGCACGATGGCACTCCGTCGCGAGGAGCTTGCCAGCGCCCAATGGCGCGACCTTAGCCTACAAAACGACCGTATGGTGTTGCGCGTGCACGGTAAGGGCAAAAAGACCGCTGTCATCGATGTGCCGCGCCCGGTTTCGCGCAACTTGCAGCGCTGGCAGAAGGCCGTCGCGGGCAGCAAACGCGGCTACGAACCCGGCAGCGCGCTCGTGCGGCGGCTGTGGAAAGGCGGCGGTGTCGCGAGTACGGCCCTCACCGTCGATGGCATCTGGATGATCGTCAGCGATGCGGCGGCCTTCGCAGACATCGGCCATGTGGCCCCCCACGACTTGCGCCGCAGTGTGGCCGGGGCGCTGCAAGAGAGCGGCGTGCCCATCGACAAAATTAGCCAGCTATTGCGCCACAGCAACGTCGCCGTCACCGAGCGCTACCTGAGCAAGCTCCCGCAGATCAACGAGGGCGCAGTGCTCATGAGCCGCGCGTTGGGCCTCGACGATGAATGGGATGCGAGCTTCGATGACGCCACCGATGATGAACTGTTCGCTGTAGATGTGGAATAACGCGCTGCGCACCCGTGCGAATACTTAGAACCCGGATTTTTTTCCATGCCCGACCTGATGACCTACCTCCTGAGCGATCACCAGCACAAGTACGACGGGGCCATGCGCGAGTTCTCGCGCATGATGTACCAGACCCTAGCCCGTGCCTACGCCGAGGGTGCCGCACGCATCGCAATTGGGTTGGACGCCATCACGTTCGAATTGGCGAACGGCGACTTGCTCACCGAGCGCTCGTTCGTGTACCCGCTAGACCCATTTGCACACCTCGACCATCGCCTGCACGAGACGTTTATCGCCGCGCTGGAGACGATGATTCAGCGCGATAGCCGCGTGGCGGCTTTAGTTCAACTGGAGGCGACGCTCGAGGATAAATCGGTGTATATCATAACCGGGAGCGGGGCATGACGATCCGTGGCGGCGCGATGTAACAGACGTCTTCGACCTCTAGCACGGCGCGTTTCCCCCTACACGCCCCGCACG
>CAYSVE010000055.1:0-15221 GCA_964434365.1 uncultured Anaerolineaceae bacterium
GTGGACGACGTTCCGCGCGTTCAGCGAGCAAACTGCCGACGTCGCGCTCGACCGGTTGGATATGCCGCGTCAGGTAAGCACGGCGGATATGGCGTTCGGTGGGGGTGTGAATTACCCCACGTCCGAGGCCGACCAACGCCGGTTTATCGTGTCGTTGGTGGCGGATTACGGCATCGAAGAGGACTATGCGGCAGCGCTGTTCGACCGCTATGGCACCGACGCGCGCAACATCGCAGCGTACTGTGCGAAGGGCGACAACGCGCCGCTGACCAACAAGCCGGACTACACTCGGCGCGAGGTGGAATTCATATGTGAGCGCGAGAAGGTCGCACGCCTGGATGACTTCGTGCTGCGTCGTAGCCTGCTGGCGATGCTCGGCAAGCTGACGCCCGCGCTGCTGAGCGAATTGGCGGAAATCGTCGGGGAGACGCTCGGCTGGAGCAAGCAGCAGAGAGCCGACGAGGCCGCTCGGTGCATCGAGTTGCTGGAGAAGAAGTACCGCACGCAACTCCACGAGGGCAAGAGTTCGACGCTGGCCCCGATGCCTGCGGCGGACCCCGAAGAAGCTGACGAGGCCGAAGCCACACCGGAGCCGGTCGCAGGCGACTAACGCGCTGTTCCGTAATGAGTTGTGCACAGGGCACGGTGTATTCCGTGCCCTGTTCGTTTTGTATGTGGGGGGTGCGGTATCATTGGCGGCAGTGACGACCGTACCCAAGTGAGAGGCCAACCCCCGCATGAACTTCGACCCCACCGAGCATCCGCATCGCCGCTACAACCCACTGACCGGGGCGTATGTGCTGGTATCGCCCCACCGCACGAAGCGTCCGTGGCAGGGCAAGCAGGAGAGTGTCCCTGAAGACGACCTGCCCCAGTATGACCCAAAGTGCTACCTGTGCCCCGGCAACACACGCGCGGGCGGCGTGCAAAACCCAGCGTATGAGTCGACATTTGTGTTTACGAACGACTTTGCAGCACTATTGCCAGAAACCCCCGACGCACCCGCACCGGATAACCCGTTGATGCAGTTACAGAGCATACGCGGTACCTCGCGCGTGATTTGTTTTTCGCCCCGGCACGATTTGACGCTCGCGCGGATGGACTTACCCGCCGTGCGCACGGTCGTCGATTTGTGGGCGGACCAAACGACCGACCTGGGCGAGACATACATATGGGTGCAGGTCTTCGAGAACCGGGGACAGATGATGGGCAGCAGCAATCCGCACCCGCACGGGCAAATCTGGGCGGGTGATTGGCTGCCGAACGAAGTACAGGCCGAAGACACGAATCAGCGGGCGTATTACGACGAACACGGTTCGCCGATGCTGGTGGATTACGCTGCGCTCGAAGCCGAACGCGAGGCGCGCATCGTTGTGCAAAACGACGATTGGCTGGCGGTAGTGCCGTACTGGGCAACGTGGCCGGTCGAGATTTTGTTGATGTCGCGCTCTGATGTGCGGCGACTGCCGGATTTGGGCGACGGTCAGCGTGAGGGGCTGGCGGACGTGATGAAACAACTGCTCACGCGGTACGATAACCTGTTCGAGGTGAGCTTCCCGTACACGATGGGTTGGCACGGCGCGCCCTTCAGCGGCGAGGCGAACGATCACTGGCAGTTGCACGCGCACTACTATCCGCCGCTGCTGCGGAGCGCGACGGTGCGGAAGTTCATGGTGGGGTACGAGATGCTCGCAGAGGCGCAGCGCGACCTCACGGCTGAGCAGGCGGCGACGCGTTTGCGTGAGTTGTCGAGTGTGCACTATCGGGAGCGGGGATAATTCGACGGTTTACGGGTTGAAGCGACGAAGCGCCTCGTCGAGTGCGAGGGTAAGCCTACCCGTTTTCAGGGCCATTCTACGGTCGAGCCAACACGTGCATGCGGTCAGCGGGCCGCACGCGCACGATGGATATCTGCGTGTCGTGGCCCAGCGGCGGGTTGCTCGGCTATTGACAGCGGACGCACACGGCGCGGGCGTCCACAACGATGTGGCCATACCCTATTTGAGCGTCATCCTCGTTGTGAGGGACCGGCGTCTCTAAATTTTGGATGGCACTGATTTTAGGAGGGGTTACCACCCTACGAGACCTGGACGGTTTGGGTATGGACGCGGGCGGTATTCAGGTAGACGTCGACCGTCCAGCTACCGAGTTCTTGCACGGGGTGGAACCAGTACACCGAGGTGTTATCCACAAAGAAGCGCTCCGTCTGGTAGGAGCGTTTTTCGCCGCTGGGCGCGGTGAACACGAACGCGAGGCGGACCGTTTCGCTATCGAGGCCGCGCAGGGTGAGGCCCAACCCGAGCAGCGTATCCACGGGGACGAACTGCGCGCTACCCGTAAGTACCCAGCACGTTTCGACGTACTCGACCTCGATTTCCTCGAAGGCCGAGGTGCTGTAGGGTTCCCAGCAGGGGGCGAGGGTATCGCCCGTGTTGACGACGGCACTACTCACGGCGGGGTCGACGTAGATCGGTGGCTTGATGTGGCCCGGGTAGAGCAACTCGGCGACTGACGGTGAAAGATCGCGCAGGTAGGTGTTGAGTACGCCGTCGACCTGGCCGGGTCGCTGGACGTCTTCCGCGAGTAAGTCGGCCTGTTGCGTGAACAGTATCGACATGCTGCTGGGGATGAGGCTCTCGGGATCGTTGAACATGACGTTGACCTCGGCGGTCATGCCGAAGTCGAAGCCGTTTTTGGCACCGACGAGCACATCGCCGGGGATGGCTTGCGCGCTGTACTGCCGCTGCGTGAGCAACATCGTGCTGAGCAGCCAGAAGGCGGTGGTGCGGCGTTCGTCGTCCTCGCTGAACAGGTCGTTGCGGAGGGTGAGGATGTAGTTCGCGATGGTGCGGGGCGTGGCGGTGTTGTAGTCGTAGGTGTCGAAGTACTGCTGGTTGGCCCACTGACGTTCCTCGCGGGTGTAGGCGGGCAGCGTCGAGAAGTAGACGTCGAGGCCGTCGGTCATGCGGGCGCGATAGTAGCGGCTTGCCATGGCGGGCGGGACATTTGCCCAGCGCGGATCGAGGAATTCGAGCTTGAGCCGGTCGACGAAGGCGTAGGGGATGACCTCCCCGGCATTTTGCACGCCCCACTCGTCCATGTAGAACTGAACGGTTTCCCAGCCGATGCCGTCCATGAGCATCCATGTGGCGGCGTTGTCGCTGCACGCAATCATGATGTTGCCGAGTTCGCCGATGGTAACGTCGCGGCCCATGTCATCTTGCAGAAGGCACTCGTCGTCGTCGCCCATCCAATAGAACTCGTTGAAGAGCCGGGTGCCGTCGAAGCCCATGCGGCCATTGTAGATTTCGCGCAGGTGCGCGCCGCTGACGAACAGCTTGGGCACACTGGCCACGGGGAAGGTTTGGTCGAGGTTTTCGGTGCAGCCGCGCCCGGTCTCGAAGTCGAGGACGACCGCGCCTATGGTGATGTCATCGCTGGGCGCGAGGTCACCGAAATTGCAAGGCGGCAACGCATCGAGCGTGGGAATTTGTGCCCTCACGACGCCCCCGAATAACAAGAAAAGCAGGCTCAGCAACAGGCTTCGCTTGACCATTTTTGCCCCTCGTTGCACACACAAGGCATATCCTACCGTATGCACGCGGGATGTCTAGCGGTATCATTGCGCCGATTTTTTACGGAACTCACGAAGGCACGATGGATACCCCACTCACCCAACCAACGACGGCAAACCGGGTAACGCCCACCGAACGCAGCTTTTCGCTGTGGGGTGCGGTCTCGGCGCTCCTCGCTTTCGGGGGGCTGTTTGGGGTAGCGGTGTGGCTGCGGCTCATCACGATTGGGCAAAATTGGCCGGTGCTGTGGCTATACGACGAGACGCAACGCTTCCAGAACACGATGTGGATTCGGGGTGACCGACCGCCAATCGCAGACGCATTCGGCATCGCGCAAAGCCAATTCCCTGGCTGGCCGCCGCTGCAACTGTGGATTCATGCTGTGGTGCAGCGCATCGTCGAGGCGAATGTGCTGTTCCCCGTGCCTGCGGATTACATTCTTGGGTCGCGGTACGCATCGATGGTGTTTGGGCTGGTCACACTGGTGTTGATGGGCGCAGCAGGGTACGCCCTCACTAGGCCGTTGGGCGCGCGGGCGGCGGTTGTCGCGGCGTGGATTTCCACGGCGGTGTGGGCCTTCTCTGCGCCGGTGATACTGGTGACCAATATCGGTGTTACGGACCCGTTGCTGTATCCGTACATTCCACTGGCGATTATGTGTACGGTGTATGCCCTGCGACGCGATAACCCGGTCGCGTTGGTGTGGAGCCTGATTTTCGTGATCCTGGCGATTTATACCAAGTATGTGATGGTGTATCTGCTGTGGTTGCCGGGGATGGCGGCAGCGGTTTTGCTGTGGCGGCACGGTGAGGGCAATATCATTCGCGGGTTGCGCACTTTCTGGCCGTGGGTCGCGGTGATGGCGGCGATTTCGGTGGTGACGGCGGGCTGGTTGGTGCTCGGGTGGGGTGCGCTGGGGCTTAACAACGTCGAAACGCGCGAGTTGTACAGCAACGGCCTGGCAAATGCGCTCTCGCCGCAGCGATGGTTCCTCAACCTGTACTACGTGACTGAGGCGACGATGCACCCGGCGCTGTTCGTCGGTGGGCTGGCCCTGGGGTTCGGCGCGTGGTGGGTTTGCAAGCGGCGCGGACTCCCCCACGTCGAAGGGTGGCTGCTGTGGGTGATTCTGCCGTATGTGTTTTTCGCGCTGGTGCTCATCAGCAGCATTGAGGTGATGCAGGGTGACCGGATGCGCTACACGATTTCGGTGTTTATGGGCGTGCTGCTGCTGTGGAGCGTTGGGCTGGCGCATGTGGCGATAGTGTTGCGGTCGTGGCATCCGCGTGTGATGTGGGCAGCCCTCGTGTTGCTGACGGCGGCCCTCGCGGTGCCGTCGATAATGGAGCATCGCGCGCTGGCGGCACAGTACAGCGAAGCACTCGCGCCGCAACTCGTGTGGGAGTGGGCGGATGCGTCGCTGCCAGATGACGGCAAGATCATGATATACAGCAGCGGCGATGCGAATCGATGGCTACGGTATATCTGGGATCGGACGTTGAGCGGGTACAACGGGCCGACGGGCTTTCAATACAATATTGCGCCCGATGCCAATGTCACCGCACCGGATGAGATGGTCGCGAATGGATTTGCGTATTTGATCGTCGCCGAAGCACAGGCGGATGAACCGCTCACCGGGGAGATGCTACTGCTGAAACGCATCGAGACGGAACGGGGTGCGGTGATGGTCTACCGGGCGGCGGTGCCGGAGAACCCCATCGATGCGACCTTCGGCGAGGCAATTTCGCTGGTGGGGTACGATTTACGCACGGAAGGCGACAATGTGTATCTGCGGCCCTACTGGCGGGCGGATATGCCGCCGGGCGCGAATTATTCGATGTTCGCGCACCTTACCGCACCCGACAACCCGACGAACATCATTGCACAATATGACGGACCGCCCGCGAGGGCGAATCGACTGACACCGACATGGAGCGACCCTGATGAGGTGCTTATCGGCGGTGAGGTGGTGCTGAGTGCAGTGGCAGGCGATTACAGCCTTCGGATGGGATTGTACGACTTCGAGACCGGGGGTCGGTTGCCGCTGAGTGAGGGGTCGGATGCGTTTGTTGTTTCGGTGCGGGTGGACGGGTAGGCAACGGGCGAGGCTCGCGGTGTCTCGCCTACGCCCCTACCATGTGTGTGTGTGCTGTTGGTGGCAACGGGCGAGGCTCGTGGTGTCTCGCCTACGCCCCTACCATGTGTGATGTGAGGCTCGATGAATACGGAAATTTGTGATTTTGCGTGATCGTGCGTTGGTGTGGCCCGCGTTGTTGATCGTTTTCACGGTGGTGTTGCTGGCGCTGGGGGCATATTTGCGGCTCATCACCGTGGAGCGGCATTGGCCGGGCCTTATCGTTTACGATGAGACGCGCCGCTTCCAGAATGCGATGTGGCTACGGCATGACCAACCGCCGCTGGCGGATGCCTTCGGCGCAAACCAAACGGCGCGGGTTGGCTTCCCGCCGGTGCAGTTGTGGGTTCATGCGCAGGCGCAGCGGGCCGTTGAGGCGCGTGTGCCCTTCCCTGTGCCTGCGGATTACATCCTCGGGAGCCGGTATGTATCGATGGTGTTTAGCCTCGTCACGACGGCGTTATTGGTACTCACGGGGTGGTACGTGGCGCGTCCGCTGGGCCGGGCGTGGGCGGTCGGCGCGGGCGCATTGACGGGCCTGGTGTGGGCGGTCGCACCGCTGGTGCTTCTGGTGACGAATCTCGGCATCATGGACCCGCTCTTGTATCCGTTTTTGCCGCTGGCGATTGTCGGGGCGGTGTACGCCGTACGATCTGACTCCGCCATTGGCGCGGTGGTGAGCCTCGTTTTCGCGATTCTGTCGATCTACACAAAGTACATCATGGTGTACGCGCTGTGGATACCCGCCGTCGCAGTGGCGGTATTGGTGTGGCGTCGGGGCGAGGGAGACCGTCCCACTGCGCGGTTTGTCGACGGGCTGCGGGCCTTTTGGCCGTGGCTTGCGTTGATGGCGGCTATCTCGGCGGTGACGGCGGGCTGGCTACTTCTTGGCTGGGATGCGTTGGCGCTCGATAACAAAGAGACGGCCACGTTCTACGACACGGGCCTCGCGAATATGCTCTCGCCGCAGCGGTGGTACCTGAATACAGCCTACGTGATCGATGAAACGGTGGGCGGCGTACTTTTCGGGCTAACGTTGGTAGCAGGCTTGGCTGCGTGGTTCATCAGCAGGCGGAACGATTGGCCGCGCGCGGAACTGTGGTTCGCGGCGTTGCTGCTGCCGTACGCGTTTTTCGGCATACTACTCATCAGCAGCATAGAAGTGGTGACGGACCATCGCGCGCGCTACACCCTCGCACCGATGCTGGGATTGCTCGTGCTGTGGGGCGTGGCGCTGGTGCAAATCGCCGCAACGGCGTCGCGGTGGCGGCGGTGGCTTGGGCCTGCCCTGCTGGCGGTCGTCGCCGTGTGGATCGTTTACCCGGCGGTGACGGAAAACCTCGCGCGGGCGGAGCGCTACCGCGAGCCACTGACGGAGCAGGTCGTGTGGGAGTGGACCGAGGCGTCTATCCCGAACCCGGAGGGCGACATCGTGATCTTCGCGCGGGAGGACAACGAGTGGCTGCGCTGGGTGTGGGATCGAACGATTAGCGGCTACTACGGCTCAGTGGCGTACACGTATGCACTCGTGGGTGACGTTAGTGACCCTGCGGCTTACGCCGCAGACGGCGCGGCCTACCTGGCGATGACAGAAATCGACTACGGGAACCTCGATGACACGTCGGCGGTCGATGAGATGCTGCTGATGGGCGAGATTCCGCCGGGTGCGGGTGGCGGGTCGGTGGTGCGGTTCTATCGAATTGCGCAGCCCGAAAACGCCGTGGATGTGGCGTTCGGAGAGCAGATTGGGCTGAGGGGGTACGACCTCAGCGCGGATACCGTCTCGCCGGGGGATGTGCTGCGCTTGCGGTTATTCTGGTCGGCGGAGGTGCAGCCGACCACGAATTACTCGCTGTTCGTGCACCTCACCGCGGCGGATGACCCGACGGACATCATCGCGCAGCACGACGGGCCGCCGGTCAACGGGACGCGGCTCACACCGACGTGGACGGACCCCGATGAGGTACTGGTAAGCGACGAAATTACGCTCGCCATTCCAGCAGAGGCAGCGCCTGGCGAGTACGCTCTGCGGTTGGGCCTCTACGATTTTACGACGGGCGTGCGGCTGAATACCTCGGATGGTGCGGACGCCTACACGGTACCGATTATTGTTCGGTAAGTGTTCCACACATGGCTGCGTGCAGCAGCTATGATGGCGGAAACTGCCCGCGACGGAGCACAAAACATGCCGAAGCCAAGCGACATCTTCCCAACCGAATACTTCATCAAGCGTGACCCGAGCGACGATGACCGCTTCTACGACTATCCCCGCATGGTGGCGCACATCGATGATGGCGCGATTAAGTTCCTCGGTGGCGTTTATGCGGCGTTGCTGCCGCAGAAGGCGCGCCTTTTGGACCTGATGAGCAGCCGATACACCCACCTCCCCGCTGGCTTCGAGGCTGGGTTTGTGCACGCGACGGGGATGAATGGGGACGAGCTAGAGGCAAATCCGCAGCTTGACGACTACGTGGTACAGAACCTCAACAAGACGCAAACGCTGCCGTTTGCCGATGCCGAATTCGATGGGGCGATGTGCTGCGTGAGTGTGCAGTACCTCGAAAAGCCGGTGGAGGTTTTCGTGGAGGTGGAGCGGGCGCTGAAGCCGGGTGCGCCGTTTATCGTGTCGTTTAGCAATCGCTGCTTCCCGACGAAGGCGATGGCAGTTTGGCTCAACACGAGCGACCGTCAACACCTCGCGTATGTGACGCAGATCTTCGAGGCGGCGGGCTTTGGGGAGATTTCGACGCGGGTCAAACGGGGTGGATTACCCGGTTTTGGGGGTGATCCGCTGTATGCGGTGATCGGATACGCTGGATAGGACCAATTTCCTGCAACTGCAATATTTGGATATTGTTACCTTGCTTTTCGATACATCCTGACCTTTACAGGCCCCTATAAGCCCGATAAAACAGGCCGCAGACGGGAATCCGACACGTTTGCGGCCTTTTCGGTTCCCTTAGTGTCGATATTTCCACACAAAAGTTTACAAATTTTTACACAACGTTCTGTGTGAATAACTTGTGTATATTGAAGTTTGGGCTTATAGTGTTTTGTGTAAGTTACGCAAAACACGCAGAGAGAGACCGCCATGCTACACAATCCAACCGTGTCTAGGGGGCAAGCGATTGCCCGCACGCTGGGAGTCCATGGGTGGGACCACCTGGACGCCCTGATGTTGGCCTCGCTGGCTACGCAAAGTCCGCTACTGCTGGTGGGCGCACATGGTACGGCGAAATCGTTGCTTGTGGAGCGCGTCGCGACAGCCCTGGGGCTGGACTGGCGCCATTACAACGCGGCACTGCTGAACTACGACGATCTGGTGGGCATCCCCCTGCCAGACGAAACGAACAATACACTGCGGTTCGTCACCACGCCGGGGACGATTTGGGATGCAGGGTTCGTCTTCTTCGACGAAATCTCTCGTTGCCGCGCAGACCTAGCCAACAAGCTTTTCCCTATTATACACGAGCGCCGTGTGGTCGGCATCGACCTGGAGAACTTGCAACACCGCTGGGCGGCGATGAACCCCCCCGCGCCGGATGAAATCGACGCGGGTGAGAACGCGAGCAGCTACTACCTCGGTAGCGAGCCGCTAGACCCGGCTCTCACGGACCGCTTCCCGTTCATCGTGCGGGTGCCAACGTGGGCGGAACTCTCTGATGCTGACCGTCGGAAACTGGTCTCGCATGAACTACCGACTGGGGTGCACACCGACCCGGACTACGACCTGGCGATGTTGGTAGAGGATTGTGCGGCGATGATCCCTGCGCTCGAAATCGAGTTCGAGGATTGGCTGGCGGATTATATCGTGAGCCTGGTGAATATTCTGGAGCAGGGTGGCCTGCCGCAAAGCCCACGGCGTGCGCGGATGCTGGCGCGGTCGGCAGTGGCGATCCATGCAGCGCGGGTGCTGCTGGAAGGTGACGATGCGGATGTCGAGGAAAGCGCAGAACTCGCTGTGTTGTTCGGGGTGCCGCAAACCGCGACGGATGTGCCGCCGAGTGAGGTTAAGTTGGTGGCGATCCATAAGCAGGCATGGGAACTGGCGCAGTACCTCGACGACGACAACTGGCGCCAGGTGCTGAGTGAGCCGGACCACGCACAGCGTGTGGCGCTGGCCGATAGCCTGGGCTTCAGCGATGAGGATATGTCGCGGTTGATTACGCAAACGCTGAGCGTGACGGACAGCGACGCGCGGCAAATCGGCCTGGCGACGGCGATGTTTTTGGCCTTCGGCACGCGCCGTAACCTGGACCCGTCGGCATATGAGCCGCTGGCGCAACTCAGTGTGCATGTGATGCAGCCGCGTGGCATCAGCGCGAACGTGGTGAACCCCAGCCAAGAGGCGACCAACCTGGACGAGATTCTCCAGTGGGTGGATATGCAGCACGGGAGGGCGAACTCGATGATCTTTCGGTTGGAGCGCAACTTCTTGCACTTCGGCTGGCCGAACCTGTGGCGCAACGAGAAGTGGCAGGATGCGCTCAAGCAGTTCCGCGAAGACCTACACCTATTCGGGATTAAGGAGTAACCGGCATGTCTCTGTTGAACCGTGCGCACCAGCAAAACCAGAACAATCAGCAGCAGAACCAACAGAACCAACAGAACCAGCCCACGCCGTTTGGGCGGGGGCGCTTGCCGGGGGCGAACAACAACAACAATAACCGGCGTCCGTCGCCGTTCAACCGGGCGCAACGGCCCGCTGCCCCCCCGAAGCCGTTCAACGGCAACGGGCAAATGAACAGTTCTATCGTGCCGGTCCATACGACGGTGGTGAGCTTCTCGATGGATGGCCTGGGCGACCCGTTCTACAAGCTGTTGGGCCACGACCTGAACACGGACTACGGAGAGACGAAAGCCGTCATCAAGGCGTTGGAGAGCGGGGGCGAGGCGGTCGATGACCTGAATGAACGCCTGGAAGCTGCGTGGGACGGCTACAACCTCGATGGCGCGCTGCTGATGTATCCGCAGCAGCCAGCGGGGTGGGGTATCGTGTTGAATGCACCGCTGATGCCGAACGCGGACGACGACGATGATGAGTACGACGACGATGATGACAACAACAATCAGCAGAATGAGCCGTTGCCGCCTGCGTTCAAGCGCATTCGTGCGCTAGACCCGGCGCTGGTGATCAACGTGCTGGCGCGTTCGCGCAGCCAGGTTCTCGTGATGAAGGCACCGATGGTGCACAGCAACCAGTATCTGAGCCGTACCCTGTACACCGACGACCCGCGCCTAGTGGCAATCGCCCGGGCAACGGGTTGCATGGAGGAGACCTAACGATGCCGATTCCGCGCAGAGTAACGAGCACTGAGGGGGCCATCCTCAAGAAGCGCCTGCTGGCGAGCCTACCGGCGTCGCGTTTCGAGATGGAAACCCTGACACGGCTGGCGGGCATCCACGCGACGCGTAAGGTGCCTACGGCGTGTGTGGAGTGCAAGCGCCGCCCGAAGATGCTCATCAACCCGGATTTCGTGGAGAAGTACTGCACGCGCGATGAGCATCTGTTTTTGTTGGTGATGCACGAGCTGTGGCACGTGCTGCTGGCGCACACGCGGATGTACCCGCAGATGACGCAGGCGCACAATATCGCGTTCGATGCGATCATCAATGCGGGGCTGATGCAGCGCTTCCCGGCGGCGGAGTATCGCGGGTTCTTCGAGGCGTTGAACCCGGCGGATAAGTTCCCGTCGTGCCTGCTGCGCCCGCCGGAGGGCTGGCCGAACGACCCGCAGTACCCTGAGGACATCGGGCCGGAGGGGACGACGGAGATCATCCGTCGGCTGTACCCGCCGCACAATCGTCGGCGTGTGGGGGTGATGCCGCTGTACGAGGAAGTGCTGGATTTGCTCATCAAGAGCGGTATGGACCTCGGTGAGGTGGTGCTCATCGGCAACCACGATGGGACGCCAGTACACGACCCGTTCCTGAAGGATGCGATGTCGAAGATAACGGAAAAGTGGCCAGACACCCCCACCAACATGCGCGGCATGGGGTTTGGGATGCGGAATCGAAACCTGAACCGCACGGCGGCGTACGAGAACGCGCGTCGCACGTTCAGCAATACGCTGCGGCAGTGCCTTGGGCCGAAGCCAGGCCGTGAGCGCAACAGGGGCCGCGTGCCGATCACGGTGACGGGCGGTAATGGGGTGCTCATCAACCCGCGCGACCGCCTGGCATCGGCGCGGAAGCAGTTGGGCGCGCCCCAAACGCTGTGGGCACAACCCACGGAGATCAAGGCGCGCATCCCGGAGAAACCGAACCGCGCGCACCTATACCTCGACGTGTCGGGATCGATGAATTTTATCATCCGCAATATGTTGGGGCTGCTGCTGCCCTATGTGGCCGAACGCAAGGTGGAGGTGTATCAGTTTTCGACGGAAGTGGACGCGCTGAGCTTGCAAGACCTGCGCGCCGCCCGCCTGAAGACGACGGGCGGCACAGACATCAACTGTGTGCTGGCCCACGCGCTAGAGCAGCAACCGCCTGTGGAAAAGGTGCTGGTGCTCACGGACGGCGCGGTCGGTGACCCGTTGCCAGAGCACGCCCGAGGCGTGGAAGAGCAAGGCATGAAGCTGTACATCGTGATGCCGGACGGCTGCATGCTCAGCCACGGCGTCGAGCGGATTAGCAAGGCTGTGGTGAAACTCCCTCAACCGGAGCGCTAAAACCACGTTAATCGGCGGGGCGGTGATGCAAAATTTACCGCCCCGATCGGCAAGTTTACCTAACGAACCGCAACTGACCGAAAAGCTGAGGAATTCCAACCCTGTGTTACGACGCGATTGCGTCGCACAACCTCATACCTCATTTATCGATGCGACGTCGTTATGGCGTCGCGTTTTTGTTTTTTCACGAACCTGTTTTAATGATTTAATCCGTTCATCGGTATAATAGGCACAAGGATTCCTTAATGAGCAGAGTTGGTTATGAGCAAGTTAAGCAGTGGGGGTGTGCGCGCCGATGGCTTCAGCAAGGTACAGCCTGCCACCCAACAACTCGGAGAACGCGGCCTGATGTTGGTCGAAGGGGTGAACAGCCGCCTCGGCGACGGCAAAGACGAGGCTGTGCGCCAGTTTCGGCTGGGCAACCGGCAGGTGCAGCGCGGTCAGTATGAGACCGCTCATCAGTGCTATACGTCGGCACTGGGGATTGCCCCACAGTTCACCGAGGCTTTGCTTAACCGTGCGATGGTCAACCACGATAACGACCGCCTGGATGCCGCGATATTGGACTATCGTAAGGTCATGGAGATGGACACGACCCGCTATGAGGCCTATTACGGCGCGGGACGAGCCTGTATCGCGAAGGATCGTGTGATCGACGCCATTGAGCTATTTACGGATGGCCTGGATGCGTGCCCCGAAAAGCTCGATGTGTTCCATCATGCGCGGGCGAACTGCCATGTGATGCTAAACCACAAAGACGCTGCGCTAAGCGATTACAGCCAGGTGCTAAAGCATAACCCACGGCATGTGGAGGCGTTTAATAACCGGGGCGTGCTGCTGATTGCGATGCGCAAGCCGAAGACGGCGATCAACGATTTGAACCGTGTGGTGGAACTCGACTTCAGCAATGCGACGGCTTACAAAAATCGCGGGGCGGCGCGGTATGCCTCGGGGGACCCGAAGGGCGCGCTGAAGGATTATGCGGTGGCGCTGGCCCTCTCGCCAGAAGACATCAGCATTTACAACAACCAGGCGCTGGCGCAGGCCGCCCTGGGTGAACTGGAAACGGCGATGCACGCGCTCAGCCGCGCGATTATGCTCGATCCGTCGTTCCCTGCGCCGTACTTTGCGCGGGGCATCGCTTATGCCGCGCAGGGTGAACTCGAACGGGCGATAGAGGATTACACGAATTACATTCGGCTGCGCCCGAAAGACCCACCCGTCTACAAAAATCGGGGCATCAGCCGGATGGATGTGGGCGACATCGCGGGCGCGGTGGAAGACCTCGAAGCGTATTTGGAGCTGGACGCTGCCGCGAAGCCGGAGACTCGCACCGAGGTCGAGGCGTTTATCGAGAAGTTGCAAGACGTCAGCTTCGATTTGCCGGGCGGGCGCATCGCGTCGCAGGAGTTTACGCGGCACTTCTACTGGGGTGAGAACTGCTACGATCGTGGCGACTACGACGGCGCGGTGCTGGCCTTCACTGAGGCGCTGGAGGAAGACAATAGTAGCCCGGTCGCATATGAGAATCGTGGGCTGGCGCTTTACGCACGCGGCGAGATCGAAGCGGCTATCGAGGACTTTTCGACTGCGATTCGGCTAGACCCCATCGTGGCACCGCCCCGCTACTATCGGGGCATCGCGTATGAGGCGCTGGGCAACCCAGAGCAAGCAATGGCCGACTACAACGAGGCGATCAGCCTCAACGCGCGCCTGACCTCGGCTTTTGCGATGCGCGGCAAGTTGCGCTACCAACTCGGTGATTTCGATGGTACGGTCGACGACCAGAGCGCTGTGCTGGAAAACCTGCCAGATGATGCTGAGGCGCTCTATTATCGTGCGCTGGCGCAATACGAGATCGGCGATTACGACACGGCGCTGGCAGACATCACGCGTGCGGCTGAAATCGACGAGGAGTATCAGGGGCTACATGAGCCGCGCGGCCTCATCAACATGGCGCTGGGCAACCTCGAGGAAGCACTGACTGACTTCGAAGAGGCGCTTCGCGAAGACCCGAGCGCGCATGTCTATACGAATCGTGCGTTCGCGCGGACGGGCCTGGCGGACTTCGGGGGCGCGCTGGCGGACTTTAGTGCGGCGCTGCAACTGGACCCCGACGACTATCAGATTTACTTCCAGCGGGCGCAAACGTACCGCGCGATGGATCGAAACAAGGAGGCTGCCGACGACTTGCAACGGTACCTCGAAATGGGCGGCCCCGATGACGGCAAAATCCAGGAGCAGATTAATGCGCTGCTGTTGGATGCACGCGAGGCGGCCCGGCGACGGTTCGAGAACTTCGTTGCACGCGGGCACGAACTGCTAGGAGAACGCGATTACGAAAGTGCTGTGGAATACTTCGGTGAGGCGCTGAAGATCGACGAGAACGCGACCGATGTGTATTTCCGGCGGGCGCACGCGCTCGATGCGCTTGGGCGGCCCGTGCAAGCCCTCGCCGATTACACGCAGGTCATCAATCGCGACCCATCGCCGGATGCGTTCCATAACCGGGCGCTGGCGTACTTCGCGGCAGAGAACTACGAAGACGCCCTACACGACCTGACATCGGCCCTGGAAATGGACCCGACATTCGCGAGTGCGTACGCGAACCGAGGCATTGTCCACACGCAGATAGGTGATTTCGAGGGGGCACTGCGCGATTACGATCTCGCGCTGAAGCTAGACAGCGGCAACCCGGACGTGCATCAAAACCGGGCGTTTGCGCACGAATCGGCGGGGAATTTGCGCGAGGCGGTGAACGATTATCGCAGGGCGCTGGTATTAGGCGGTGACCAACGTGTGATTCAACCACGCAACGACCACAATATGGAGAAGGCCGCC
>CAYSVE010000056.1:0-15177 GCA_964434365.1 uncultured Anaerolineaceae bacterium
GCCGCCACATAAACACGAATGCGAAGAGCACGGTGAAGAATGCGGTGAGATCGACCACAACATGCCAGAAGATTTCACCAGCCAGCAAATCGCCGCCCCACAGCGCTGCCAGGTCTCGGTAGATGATGACAAATGGGCCAACCATTTCGCGGCCCCATGCGCTTTGCGTCGTGGAAAACGCGATGGGGTCGTTAAATGTGATGTACAGAAATACCATGTACGTAATTAGCCCCAGCGGGATGAGAAAAATTACCGCGAGGTGCGGCCAGTCCCTGCGCAGGCCGTAGAACAACCCGGCCCAGGCGTCACGTCGGTAAATCGTGCTCAGCGTCCAGCCATGGCTACGCAGCCACTCTAGCCCCACAACGCCGAACATCACGAAGCCAACAATGCGCGTCGCGCTCGTTAGCATGCCGAACAGCGCCGCCCACACCCACAATCGCTTCCGCGCGAAGTACATTGTCGCGAGCACAAGGAACAAAAAGGTGCTTTCGGTGTATACCGCCGTGAAGAAAAACGACGTCGGAAAAGCAGCAAGATAGAACGTCGCGCGCGTAGCGGCTTCATCGCCAAATTCGAGGTCGGTGAGGCGGTACAAAAACACCAACGCCCCGAACAACGCCGCATTACTTACAAAAACCCCTGCTGCCGTCGAATCACCCAACACGGGCGTCAACACACTGATGAGCAGCGGATACACCGGGAAGAACGCCACAGAACTCTGTTGCCCGGGTGCGAAAAAGTAGCCGTCTCGGGCGATGCTCAGGTAGAAGCCACTATCCCAGCGCGCCCATACATCGAGGAACACGTTGTTCGGGTTCGCGTGATACAGGCCATCGCCCAGCACCCCGGGGATGGCTACTTCGGCAATGTAAGCTGCGATGAAGACGATCGCCCGCGTGACGACGAATGCGATTAATGGCCGCGACACCCAATACCAGCGTGGATCGTTGTACCAGCGAACGACCAGCGCAAGCGGATTGAATGAACGGCGTGGTAGTGTTTCGGTGCGCATCGTGACTCCTACTGTGTCAACACGAAGTCTTCGAACGTTATCGGTCCACTGAAACTCACCAGACCAATCCAACCAGAATCACGCTGTAGTGGAATGCCTGTCACGATGGTTTCATCATCGACAAAGATGTCGAACGTCGAGGGGCCAACTTCGACTTCAAGTGCGTACGAGGTATCGGCATCGATCGCATACGCGATACTCCCCGTGCCGGTAAACTTGCGGTCTCCATCGTACGTGCCCCAGAAGATTTGGTCGTTTGCGCTATCGAAGCGCACCATATGACCACCAGCGGGAGTGTCTCGACCTGCTGTATGGAAGACAAAACCACCGCCCGTTCCCGCTGACATCGAGATGTCGACGCTGAGGCGGAAGGTCTCTCCGGCGAACCCAGTGCCAGTAACAAAGTCGAATTCCTTCTCCTCGACTTGCACCAAACCTGTGTCGATCACATCCCATGTGCCGGTTTCGGCTACATCGTTGCCCACAGGCTCATCGACAATAGCAGGCAGTTCACCCGGTGCGGTGATGTTCACCGACTCGAAGGCGACCACACTTTCTGCGGCAACCAGCCCGATGTGAGGCCCATCTTGTACCAGTGGCACATCCCCGGTGAGTACCTCGCCGTCGAGCATCAGTCGGTAAACATCGTCAAAAACGAGGACCTCCAGCGTGTGCACAGCGGTACCCGGCGCGTCCACGGGCGCGCTTCCCTGGCCGATGTACTGGTTGTCCGCATCGAAGTACCCCCACGTGAGGAAATCCTCGTCGTGCACATAGCGCACCATATGCGCGTTCGATTTGCTATTTGGCTCTGCCATACCGAAGTACAGCCCGCCCCCCTGCCCCTGTTCGTGACGAATAGTGGCTACGAAGCGATAGGTATCGAAGGGGGTCACATTGCCGATGCCATAGTCGAAACCAGTGCGCAACGTTTGCCGAAGCGCTCCATCCGCGAATTCCCACTCCCCAGTGAAGGGAACCCAGGGGCTATCCGCGCCACCCGCGACATCGAAGTAATCGGCGTAGATGCTAGATGCTGCGGCTACGGGGTCTTCCAGCGAGGTGTCACTCGGTTCAGTGATAACACCATCCCCAACTTGTTCGACTGGGGCAATGTCGAGAGGCTCCACGAGCAGGTTATCGAAAACGACCTGCGATGCCGAGGTAATTAGCCCAACACTGCCACCCTGGTAATTGAGCGGGATCGCTTCGGCGACGACTTCCTCGTCTAGCGTAAGGTCGTAGGTCGTCTCGTACACCTGCACCCCGAGTCTGAAGCTCTCGCTCGGAGAACCCAGCGGTACATTCCCTTGCCCCTGAAAATCACTGTCGTCACCGAAGAAACCGTAAATCAGGAATAACCCGTCGTCATCGACGTTGAAGCGCGCCATGTGACTTTGCTGGCGGTTGTTGCTGTTTTGTAAATTGAAGATCAACCCACCACCGATGCCGCCACCGACATGTCGCACGTCGACTTCGTAGCGATAAGGTTCATCCGGGGCGATGTTGATGGGGATGATGGTACCGAGGTCTAGCCCTACGGTGTTGATTTGTACCAGTGATTCATCTCGTACTTCCCAATCGCCACCAAACGATTGATAGGGCGCTGATGGTAGTTCGGCGAAAGTTTCGATGTAAGGGAGGGCAAATAATGGCTCACGAGGATTACTCGCAAGCAATCCATACAGGCCGAGATTTAGCAGGAGTAGTGATATACCTGCAAGGACTAAAGGTAAGTATGTTTGCTGGAAAAGGTCTCGGCTCATCCGACGACACCAAACCTTGCTGCGCCAACACTAGGTAAATCATAGCACAACTAAACGCTTGTTCTCCGGTCAATTTGGGAGGATTACACCAGATTTCATACAAATTTTATGAGCCAGCGGCATAATTTAGCTCGATCAGACGAATCCGCCAGAATCCGTTGTCGAGAGTCATCACGACTTCAGCCGTCGCGGTCACCGATAAGTCGGCTGTGGTGAGGGTAAACCGAACGTCAGTGAGTGTCGCCAGACTGCCATCGGGACTAAGGTAACGTAGTTGCAATTTGTGCTCGGCGGTGGCGTAAGGTTGTGTCTCAGCATTGCGCGCGAAACCCAGTGCAGGCCCAGCCCAGTACGTGGCCAAATCATCTGCGAGTCCCGTTTCCTGCGCCCTGGTGAGGGCACTCCACGCTGCCCAATACGCCGATATCAACTCATTGCGCTCGGCGCGGGTCGGCACCTTACCCTGGCGGTTCACGCTCGGGATATAGCGTGCTTCTTCGGGCTGCGGTAGTACGAGCTGGTGCCCGTGGAAGATCGATGCTGGGTCGGCCCCTTGGTTAAAGGACGCAAGAAAGTCGCTCATCAGGTATAGGGCAACCAGGAGCACAGGCCCCAGGAAAACCAACCCGCCAATTGCAATGAGAAGCTTTGACTGTGTTTTGCTCACGAGCCGCAGCCACCCACACGTAAGGTGGCCGACGTGCCGGCGGCGGGCACCTCAAACCGGACACGCCCCTCGGTGCCAGGCGCCGGTATTTCGATGGTGCCCAGCCCACCCCGTGTGACGACTGTCGCCCGACCATCTGGCCATGTCAGAAAAACTGCTGTGCCATCCACAACCGGAAAACCGTGACCATCACGCGCATCCACTAATACCATGACGCGCTCTCGGCCATCCGCCAACACACATGCCGGCGAAATCGAGAGCGCTACCTGCGCGACATCCCCTGCAAGTTGTAGCACCTCCAAATTGGATGCAGCTTCATCGGCCAGGAGCGTGGCACGGGCAAGCCCGGGCAAGCCCTGGCTTGTGAGTTCGGTGCGGACAAGGCCCAGTTCACGCGTAAAGTGGCTTTGGGTGATGGTGCCAGCTTGCGGATAGGTTATATCGAGTTGTACGTCGGCAGGTAGGACCGGATTGCCGAATTCATCGTGTACGATTCCCAAAACTGTCGTCGACTGTTCTCCGTAGGCCATTATGGCCCCCGCCAGCGGAAATGCCTGGACGGTCGTAACTGAACCCGGCAGCACGGTGAAACTACTCTGGCTTTGCGTACCGTTGCAGGTTACTACGATGAGGGCATCCCCCGACTGCTTCATCGCCATCGACGCACGGCCTCCCCCGTTTGTAAGGTCTACCGACGTATTCGTAACTGCAAGCCCACTGAATACCGTAACCTCCGCGAGGTCGCACCGGGTCGCATGAATCGTGAGATTCAGTGCACCGCCCGCCGGTATCACCGATGCGTGCTCCAACCGGATAGGGGTGGCCGGTAACCCCCACACAACGGAGCCAGATATCAGTAGAGCAAGCAGTACAGCGAGATGCTTCATCGGATGTAGCCGTCCAGCACAAGCTCGTAGGGCTGTGGAACTTCCCAAGGAACCAGCTTCGGGCCGTCGACGCTAATAAGGATCGGCAGCGGAGTACGGTTTGGTGGTGGCTCTGGCAACTCGAACGCACCGGTTTTGTCTGGCGCAATCGCGCGTTCGAGATAAACGCGTTCCACCCAATCGTCATACTTCACGAGCAGCGCCGGAATATCCACCTGCTGACTGGTACCGTTGTACACGGTTCCAGGGCCGATAACAGACAGTGGCCGTTCTAGGTTTGCAGATGTGGGTACCCCTTGCACGATGACCTCGACCGATTGAATGTCGCTAATTTGGAGAATATCCCGCGCGTACACGCCACCGAAATCGACCCGGAAGGGGGTTGTTTCGCCGGGTAGCAACTGGTGCTGGATTACATCGAGGGCATTGGTGCGCGCGAGCAGATCACCGTCGCCACCTCTGAGTGCCACCGTCACGGTAATGTGTGCCGGGTAAAAATCGCGGTTGGTAACCTCGCCCAATACACTAATCAACCCATCAAATCGCCCTTCGATACGATCCCGTTCGAACACTTCCGGCAGAAAACTAATCGGCACATCGGGGACGTACATCACCTTGATGGGACTGACGCTCAACTGAGACCGGGTAAGCGTACCCCGGTTCAGCGCACCCTCTGCCAGGTCGACAAGCGGTGTGTTGATGAAAAAATCGGTTTCGGTCGTTACCGTGAGCGTTTCCCTGGGTAGCGGTGGTGGCGCGGCTTCGAACAGGATGCGCCACGTCAAACCGTCGCGAACGAGGTCGTAAGTTACCACTTGTGGATACGTCCCCAGAGAGGTCAGCCATTCGGCCCGAACGTGAGCCGTCGCGTTGTCGTTGCCACGGGTTTCGACCTCGATGAACAGGTTTTCCAACTTGCTGAAGGACGCCACCAACCCACCCCGTAGTGACAGATAGCGCAGGTACTCGTCCTCGCTGAGGTCGGTTTGCAGATAACGATAGCTCTCGGCGAAGCGCCCAAAATCGAGGGCGTCGTAATAGTCGAGCACAACGTCTTCGGGACTTTGCAGCACACTTACTGGGGATGTGAGGTATAGGAACCCCCCTCCACCGAGAATGCCAAGAACGACGACTCCCATCAGCACCCGTTGCAGCCATATTGGCGGCACGAAGCGCAACAAAAACTGTCGAATAGCCCGTTGCCAAGCCAGCCATTCGCTGGTCTGCATCGGGCCAGTGTTGAGTGCGTCGAAGGCCGGCAACCCACGCGGCACAAACAGAAATACCAGCGTCGCAATCCCCAAGCTGCTTATCGGCAGAACACCCCACATCAGCCGTTGCCAATCGGGGTAATCTTGTTCGGGGATGGCGACAGGCAACGGTGACACATCAGCACGCTCCCACACCTGAACATCGTTTTCCAGGTTGCCCAACCGTACCCAACCCGAAAAGTGCAGCAGTGGCTCGTAGAACGCATCGTTGACGAAGATATACTTCAAGTTGTAGCGCTGCGGATAACCCACAAACTGATGTAAGCTACCCAAGCCGGGTATCGCCTGGAATTTTGCGCCGTCAAGTCGCTCGATGGGTGTCGAGGTCATCTCTGGAAGGCGGCGTGCGCTGTGGTAGTTCCCTTCGACGTTGAGGGCTGTCGTTTGCGCACTCAGCCATGCCAACTGATCGCCGAAGCCGAGTGTCATGTAGCGCCACTTATCATGGTCGTCTTTGGACAAGAACTCGACGATCGGCGTCATATCGAGCGGGTCGGGCTGAAAACGCCGAAACTGTGTAAGGTTCGCCACGAAGATCGCTACCACAATCATGCTTGCGGCCAGCCCACCGATGAGCGCATAACGGCTCCAATTACCGAGCACCTGCTTCAGCCACCCGCCGATAGCCCCGTGCAACACACTTTCGATAAATTCTCCAGCCAATGGCAGGATGATTATCGAGGCCCAGAAGGTGAAGCGGTCCAGGGTGAGGATGTAAAAGGCGCCGCCCAACAAAATAGCCGGAATCGGTGTCGTGCCACCCGTGCCCAGCAGCGATAGCAGCATCAGCGATGTGGTGATAATCCAACTACGCGATGTAAGCCCACGGACCACCGCATATGGCAACAAAAACAGCATCATCCCCCACGGGATAATGAAGAACATCAGACCGATGTTGGGGTTGGTGATGAAGTTCAGGCGGCTGCCATGTGGAATCGTAATTTGCGTGATGGGATCACCCCGGCTCCATATCCAGTAGGGCATCACGGTGGTCACCGCAATTAGGATAAACACCATGCCGAAGGCGAAGCTCCGCCAGAAGGTGGGTAATACCCGCCGAACGCGACGGATCACCAAACGGGGCAGTGTGCTCAGCGAAATCGTTTCTGGCGAAATCGGCTCTGCAAGGCGCGGGCTGCGGAATTTGTGCCACAACACCGTCGCGAAAATCGGCCCACTGAAGAAGACCATCCCGAAGATGGTCGTCACGTGGTGCCCACCACACGCTACCATCAACAAGGACCACGACCGCACGAGATCGCCAGGGGTACCGTCTTCCAACCAGCGCCACAAGTACGGCAAAGCGTTGAGGATGACACCGATAACGAACATCGTGGGGAGTTGCCCAAATACATGTATCGTTTCGGCGAAACTGCTGCTGAACACCGCGAGTAATGCGGCGTAACCCGCGGGGCGCTCGGCGACCCACAACCGACTGAAACGATATACGCCCAGCGTCGCGTTGACGGACGCGACTAGCATAACCAGCGTGAAACCGGTTGGGATGCTGAACACTTTAGATAGGAGCGCCGTCGTTTGGTGCGACAGCGGCGGGTAACTCACCGTTGTGAAGCCGGTGTACCAGCGTGGCTCCCACAGGTCCCACCAGCCCCGTGCGTAGTGGTCTGCAAAGAACATATGTACGTACGCATCGTACGTACCCCTGTAACTCCCAGAGAAGAGAATAACACCGTGGAAGGCAAATGTCCCGACAAGTGCGATGAGGAGGTAACGGTTATCGCTTAACCACTGCTCGATTGTTGTACCCCGAAGACGCGCCATAGCACACCCAACAGCAAGATGCTCATCAAAATGACTTGCACAAGTATGACCTGCAACAACGAATCGTGGAAAATGATAATGCCCCCAATTTGCAATACACCAGCCAACAGCGGCATCCAGGCTTCGTCACCGCGCCCGAGCGACACGCGATAGGTAATCACAAAATTTGTTAGCACGAATAGCGCAGCAGCCACAGTATAAATCGGCAGCAGGCCAGCCGCAGGCACATAGGCAGCACCATACAACAAACGCAGAATAAACGGGGCAAAAAGTGCACTGACCACGATTAGCGCAAAGCAAATGGCTCCTACCCCGCCGGCCAATAATGCAAACAGTGGCAGTGTTGGCTCGTCGAGTGCTTGCCGCCGAGAGATCAGCGGTACCATCAGCACCAGGACGGGCAATGCACCGAAGTACGTGATGCGACCGATGACGCTGATGGCAGCATATAGCCCAGCGTCATCGGTCGTGAAAAACGTTTTGACCAGCACAAAATCACTGTTTGTGATGAGCGCTTGCCCCAACAACGAAACCACCGTCACCCCGAACAATGCCCGCCATTCGGCACGGTCTTCGATGTTCTGTTCGTGTGCTTCGCGGAAGGCCAACGTGCGTAACGCGGCCCATGCCACCAGCCATGCCAGCACCATACCCTGCGCAACACCCCACACCGCACCGTCGAGTGCGCGCCCCACACCAGCCAATGCCACCGCAAGGCCGATACTGGCCACAAACCGAACACCGCCCTCGGCGGCGTACGATGCCGATAGCCAATTGTATTGTTCCTCACCCTGTAGCATCCCTCGGTCGAGTCCCATCATCGCAAACCAGGGGAGCGCTGCCGCAATTGGCAAAAAAAGCCACACAGAATCCATTTGCAATATGCGTGTTAGCCAGGGGCCAAGCACAAGTATCGCGATGCCAAACACCACACCGGTGCCGAAGAGCCAGCGCTGCCCATAACGGTAAAGCGCGAGTAGGTGATCTCGTTGCCCGCCGACAACGTATCGCGCGCTGTACCGCGCACTGACGGTTTGTGCCGCAGTGGGAAATAGCCCGAACAGCAGTTGAATCGTGATAAGTAACGTGAGTTGGCCGTAGGCAGCAGGCGAGAGTAAGCGACCCATCACCAGATTATGCACGAGGTTAAGGCCGCTCACCGCTGTGCCGATGAGCAGGAAAATCGTCTTACCATCGAGCAGTTGACGGCGCACCCGCTCGAGGAGGCCAGGCGGTGTCTCAAGGGTTTCGCGAACCAGCCAATCGGCAGCAGCATTTAGCACCTCTTTGGCATAATCCGCAAGTTCATCCGCCGGTTGCAGGCGCTGCGCAATCGAGATTGGAAATGTATATTCCAGCGGCACGAGGGGTTGCGAATCGCCAACTTGCTCAGCGATGACCTGCCCTTCTCTCGAAGTCAGCCAGATGGCCCCTGCCAGGCGACGATGTGCCTCTTGCTCGGTAATTTTGAACCGCTCGAAAAGCGCGATGACGCTGGGTGCGGTGATAGGCTCATCGAGCGAGGTAGACACAAAAGGACGGAGTGCCTCAACAAGCGGAAGCGTCGCCGACTCAAGGTGAATCCAGCCAGTAGACGCATCGATGGCGGAAGGGTGCATGCTCGAAACTTGCTCTACGGAGAGACCATTCAGCGCCACAAGGCCAAATATCAGCTTCTCTCTCTGGCTGGTGCTTTGCCAAAGTTCACGCCAAGTGTTTGTCAACGACCTATCGGGCCTCAATTATTCATCAAGGGTAGTATAGCATGTCCCGCGCACCTGGAAAATTCGCCCCCTGAAATCCCCCAGCTTGCTTGTGCATCCGGCGTCATACACACTGTCGGTGGCGATCTTCGGCATTTTGCCATACGCTTGCATACACTGGCCATGATTGTTGGTGGCCACCGTGGTGATTCCGCCCCTGTGCTGGTCATCACGATTCCTATGCAGAGATACACCGTGAGCGACCTCACGGCAGGCACAGTGAAGGGCTAAACTAACTATGAAGGCACTGGTGCTAGAGGCATACAATCAGTTCAACTACACCGATTTTCCCGAGCCGGAAATCGGCCCCCATGATGTACTTATAGCAGTAAAGGCGACGGGTATTTGTGGCAGCGACATCCACGGGATGGACGGCAGCAGCGGGAGGCGCATTCCACCGATTGTGATGGGCCACGAGAGCGCTGGAATCATCGCAGCGGTAGGTGAGGGTGTCAGCGGTTGGGCGGTGGGCGACCGTGTAACATTTGACTCTACGATTTACTGTGGCGCCTGCCACTTTTGCAGGCGCGGCGAAACGAACCTGTGCGATAACCGACGGGTGCTTGGGGTTTCTCCTGGGGAATACCGGCAGCATGGTGCTTTTGCCGAATACATCGCGGTGCCGCAGCACATTCTCTACCGCTTGCCAGATGATCTATCCTTCGAGCGCGCCGCGTTCGTCGAACCGGTGTCGATCGCGGTGCATGCCGTGGAACGCGCACCCATTTCACTCAACGATAGCGCGGTGGTCGTCGGTGCCGGAATGATCGGCTTGCTGGTGATTCAGGCGTTGCGTGCGGCAGGTTGCGGTACAGTCATCGCCGTGGACCTCAGCCCAACCCGTTTGGAACTGGCGCGTCAGCTTGGGGCTAACCTCGCGTTGCGCGCCGACGAAGGTACCCCGGTCGAGGCTATTCGCGAAGCAACACATGGGCGCGGGGCCGATTGTGCCTTCGAGGTGGTTGGCATCACCCCAACGGTGCAACTCGCAGTGAATGCGGTGCGCAAAGGCGGTTCTGTCACACTTGTTGGCAACCTTTCTGCCGAGACGACACTCCCCCTACAGGCCGCTGTCACGCGGGAGGTCACACTCTACGGGTCGTGTGGATCACAGGGAGAGTACCCTGCCTGCCTGGCTATGCTTGCACGTGGGGACATCGACGTAACACCACTCATCAGCGCGGTTGCCCCCCTCAGCGACGGTGCAGTATGGTTTCACCGTCTGTACGATGGTACCGGTGACCTGCTCAAAGTCATCCTTACACCCTAACAGCAGCGAATCGAGAATAGCACCTGAAAAAAGCACGCCCCCATTACCTGTGGGGGCTTTTTCGTTTAACGCCCAGCAATCCCTCAACTTATGATTCGCCCTCGCACCTGCGCATATCATGCGCTTTGTCGCCCCACCTCCCTGGAAACAATACCCCCGAACGACACTTAAGTGTCTACACGGCAACACCCCCTGAGAAGTAACCTGAATTCATCAAACACAGTTTTTGCGGTTCTAGCAAGGAGGGGAGATGACATATGAAATTCGGATCAAAGGCCACCTAGAAGCGCATTGGTCCGACTGGTTCGGTGCTGTCACTGTCACACAAGAGCAAGATGGCAGCACCACTCTGACGTGCCAGGTCATCGACCAGGCCGCACTCTACGGGTTGCTGCGGCAAGTTCGCGACCTGGGGCTGACTTTACTGTCCGTCAAGCGCATCGAAGCCTGAACACAGCACAAAACCGGCAAACGTAGTTTACGAATCGACATCAAGACCAACACTCACAAGAGGAGCACACCATGAACACCACGATGAAAGCCATTGTCAACACGCAGTACGGGACGCCCGATGTCCTTCGAATCGCCGACGTGGAGAAACCCGTCCCCCAGGGCAACGAGATACTTATCAAGATCAATGCAACCACGGTCGAGACAACCGATACGATCTTCCGTGGGGGCAAGGTCTTCTCTGCGCGAATGGCAACTGGTATCACCAAGCCGAAGGACACCATCCCGGGCAGTGAGTTTGCCGGAGAGATCGCAGCAGTTGGCGCGGCAGTGACACGCTTCAAGGTCGGCGACCGTGTGTTCGGGACGGCGGCTCCGAAGGTCGGAGCGCACGCGGAATACATCTGCCTGCCAGAAGACAGTGCGATCGTACCCACGCCCGATGGCCTCAGCGATACCGAGGCAGTGGCACTACACCCTGGCGCGATGACCGCACTACCCTTTATCCAGGGCGCGGCGAATATTCGCCCCGAGCAAAAAATCCTGATTATTGGGGCATCGGGCAGTGTTGGGTCTGCGGCAGTTCAACTTGCGAAGCACTTTGGCGCTGAGGTTACCGGGGTGAGCAGTACAGCCAATGTTGATATGGTGACATCGCTGGGCGCGGACCATGTGATCGATTATAAGCGTGAGGACTTCACCACGTTCGGTGAGCAGTACGACATCATCTTCGATTCGGTGGGAAAAAGTTCGTTCTCGAAGGCGAAGCGTGCACTCAAACCGGGTGGCATTTACCTCACAACGGTGCTTTCGCCGACGATTCTACGCGACATGATGTGGACATCACGGTTTGGTAACAAGAAAGCGCAACTTGTATTCGCCGGGTTACGGCCCACTGAGGAGAAACAGGCGTACCTCGATTTGCTGCTCGAACTCGTCGCGGCAGGCGAGTTCAAGCCAGTTATCGACCGCTGCTACCCGATGGAACAAATTGCCGACGCCCACCGCTACGTCGAGACAGGGCGCAAGAAGGGGAATGTGGTCATCACCATCAACGGCAGTCATCCGCAGTAGGGAGAGCGCCAGAGAGAATGCGTGGGTGAGGGTGTATGATGTGGGCGGGGTACGATGGTCGTGTCGTGCTCCGCCCCTGCCCGTCAGAGGTCGCGTGTGTCTACCAAATGCCTGAGATAGGCACAGCCGACAATCCCCTTTGCAGCCCCTAAAATCAAATGAGGACTACTCTCGCTCCAGCAGAATCGTTTGCTCGCCCGCTTCGAGGTCGATGTGGGTCACCGTACTGCGTGTCACCGGTCCGAAGAGCATATCGGCCTGGGTGTATAGCACACCACTGCTATCGGGCAGCCACAGCACATCCACCAGTTCAAGTTCCGTTGGGCGCAGCAAAAAGTCCGTGACGCCCTCGGCATCCATCGGAATAATTTGCAACTGTGAGCGGTCCCACGCGACGATCAGTTGGCCGTTCGGTGCGTAGCGCGCCGGGCCAAGCCGTTGCACATCCATCGTGGTGAGGTCGACACGCCAAACCGGCGGCACCCAACCCACCGCGAGGCCATCCGGCACACCTTCGCGGGCGTCGGTGTAGTAGAGGTAGGTTCCGCTCAGCGACCAACGCTGCACGCCGAATCCGTACGCGCCCAGGCCACCGCAGAAAATCACCTGCTGCGCGATTTGCTCTCGCTCGTCGGTTGCAGTGTCGACGAGGTCAAGGTGCTCGTAGGCCACTTCCTGTTCGTCGACATTTGTACACGGGTAACGCGTGACTTCGACGTAGCGCATACCAGCGGGGCCATCGAATTGTTGGATGACCTCAGGCTCGGCAATATCGGTGACAACTGCAACGATTGCCTCGGTATCGGGGTCTTGGGCGTAGAGGGGTGTACCGACACACAGCCCCACCACGAGGATAAACACTGCATACAGCACACGACTCATGATTGTTGTTATCTCTCTCCACATTTGGATACTGACCATCGTAGCGCGTTCGAAGACGGAATGCTGTAGGCCAACCGGACGATTCTCCTCCGACTTGCCATCGGAAAAGCAGAATATTGACAACCTTCGCAAATCCGTGATACGGTCTACAACGTAGTTCCACCAAGACCGATTGCACAGAAAGGCACACCCTTATGACGAACAACACATTCGCCGTCGCGGTTGTCCTGTCGCGTGTGCCGGTGCGCCACTAGAACCTCCCGCTAGTCGTCCGCTAGACCATCGTTCTGCGCAACCCGCGCACACGCGCAACTGAATCTCTGTTCCGTAGGGCCGCTTTTGCGTGCCCCTGGTTCCGTTCTCCCCCTTGCCGATAGCACTCACTTCGGCGGCGGGCCACTTGCGCATACAACTCAACGATGGAGAACCCTAGCATTGGCTAGCAAAAAAACACCCCCAGAGAAGAAGTTTCAGAAGGACAAAGACCGCCGCGCCCGGGGGAAGGCGAAAAAGGTCAACCGCCGTAATCGCGACACACGTCCGCCACGCCGACGCGATTGGATGGACTACGATCCCGAAGATGACTACGGCTTCGAGCGCGTGATGCCACTCGATGAGAGCGACCGTCAACGCGCGGTCGAGGAAGCCTTTCACGCGAATCTCGACGAAGCCGACGATGCGCCTGCCGCTGAACACGACCTGCCAGAACCGAACGGTCAGGTGGTCGAGGTAAGTACGGGCATGTGCCGCGTTCGAAGCGAAGGCGATGTGCTGTTATGTACCCTGCGCGGCTCACTCAGCGCGGAGGATAGCGGCTACACCAACCTTGTTGCCGTAGGCGACCTTGTGACGGTTACACAAACCGAGCCGACACGTGGTGTTGTCGAGGTGGTACATCCGCGCCGAACGATCATCGCTCGGCCCGACGCCTACGACATCCACCTGAAGCAAATCCTGGCCGCAAATGTCGATCAACTGCTGATCGTCGCGGCGTGGCGCAATCCACACATCTGGCCGGAACTCATCGACCGGTACCTTATAACCGCAGAGCGGGGTGGTATCACACCGATTATCTGCGTGAACAAGATCGACCTGGCCGAGACCCGCAACGACATCGAGGAGACACTCGCGCCCTATCGCGCGCTCGATTATCGCATCCTGTTGACGAGCGCATCGGACGGTAACGGCCTCGACGCCCTGCGTGAGACTGTGCGCGGCAAGGTGACGGTGCTTGCGGGACTCAGCGGCGTGGGGAAGTCGTCGCTGCTAAGCGCAGCCCAACCGGGCTTCGAACTGCGGACGGGCGATGTGAGTGACTTCAGGGGCGAGGGTAAGCACACAACGACGCAGGCGCTGATGTTGCCTATCGGCGACGGGGGTTACGTCATCGATACACCGGGTATCCGCGAGTTTGGGCTGGCCGGGATGACGCGCCGCGAGTTGGCGATGTACTACCCGGAGATCGTCGCGTTGGCGAGCACCTGCAAATTCGCCGACTGCACCCATACTCACGAGCCGGGCTGCGCCGTGCGCGGCGTCATCGATGCCACGCGCTATCATAGCTATGTCAACATTTTCGAGTCGCTGAGTCGCTAAGGGAGTAACCCGTAACTCAGGAAGTGCAGGTGAGGCTTCAATTACTTGGGGCCTCGCCTGCGCCTCTACTGCCCGGCGAATTGCCCCGGTGTCACGCCGACAGCGCGCTTGAACCGCCGTGTGAGATGACTCTGGTCGGTGTAGCCGAGGTGCAGCGCGACATCCGCCGGAGGAATGCCCACGCGCAGCAGATCACGCGCCGCTTCGATGCGGCGATGGTTACGATAGACGTGCGGCGGCACACCCACCTCTTTTTTGAACACGCGCAACAGGTGATACGGACTCATCGCTGCGAGGGTGGCGAGCGCTTCTAACGAGGTGTTTTCCGCAAGGTTGACCTCGATGTGCTCGCGCACGCGCCGAACCACGGCGCGTTCGTCACCGAGTGTCATGGGTATGGGGCGATTTGCCGCGTAGCGGGCAATCAATTCCCCGAAGCCATAGCGCCATGCTGTTTCACGTTCGAGGTCATCGTCAGCATCTTCGAGCATGCGCACCATGGTACGAAAACGCGCAACAACCAGCGGGTCTTCGAACACCGTTTCGGCGAAGTAGGGCATCATCCACAGACGACCGCTCAACTCGGTGGCGATCTGCCGCATGAGCACGATTCCGGGGTAGGTCATATTGTAGGCCCAGCCATGTTCATCGGCAGCGTAACCGTCGTGGAGTTCCCTCGGGCAGATGACAACCAGTTGACCAGCAGTCGTAACCTGCGTCGAGCCACGATAATCGAAGGCCTCGGCACCGGCCG
>CAYSVE010000057.1:0-14856 GCA_964434365.1 uncultured Anaerolineaceae bacterium
GACGGCGGCCTACGACGCGGGCTGCAACTTCTTCGACAACGCCGAGGCGTACGCCAAGGGCCAGGCCGAAACCATCATGGGTGAGGCGCTGCAAAAAGCCGGGTGGCGCCGCGATAGCTACATCGTCAGCAGTAAGGTGTTCGGTGGCGCTGTGCCGGACCCATCGCCGATTCAGCGGGGGTTGTCGCGCAAGCACATCTACGAGGCGGCCTACCAGGCCATCGAACGACTGCAATGCGATTACCTGGACCTGTACTTCTGCCACCGGCCAGACCCCGAAGTGCCGATCGAGGAGACGGTACGGGCGATGACCGAACTTATCCAGCGTGGCGATGTGCTCTATTGGGGCACGAGTGAGTGGAGTTCGACGGAACTGATGGAAGCGTATGCCGTCGCCCGCGACTATGACCTCATCCCGCCGACGATGGAGCAGCCACAGTACAACATGTTCCACCGCTACCGCGTGGAAAATGAGTACGCGCGCCTGTACCACGAAGACACGATCGGCCTGGGCACGACCATCTGGTCGCCGCTGGCGAGTGGTCTGCTCACGGGTAAGTACAACGACGGCATCCCTGAAGACAGCCGCCTGAACCTGCCCGGCTACGAGTGGCTCAAGGAGCGCTTCGAGGACCCAGTGTGGAAGGCCAACCTGGCGAAGGTGCCGGAAATTGCCAAAATCGCCGATGAACTCGGCACAACGATGCCGAAGCTTGGGCTGGCATGGTGCGCCAAAAACCCGAACGTCTCGACGGTGATTACGGGTGCCTCACGCGTGAGCCAGGTGCAGGAGAACTTCACAGCGTTGGAGGTGATGGACAAACTCACCGACGACGTGATGGTCGCCATCGAGAAAGTGCTCGACAACAGCCACGAACGGCTGTACGGAGCCTCCTAGGCTGCACCAACAAAAGGGGCTGGCCTGCCGCGTAGGCCAGCCCACCCCATGTAGTCACAACTCGAACACGCCATACCGATTGAGTTCTCACGTTGCCGGGCGTACAATAACGGTATGATCGGTTATTCGGAGCAACATCATGGAACAAAAAACGTTCAAAGTGCCCAACATCGGCTGCGACGGCTGTGTGAAGACCATCGAAGTAGAAGTCGGTGACATCGCTGGTGTGTCTTCGGTTCAAGGTGAAGTGGATAGCCAACAGGTGACTGTACAGTGGGATACCCCTGCCACCTGGGCGCAGATCAAAACGACGCTGGAAGAGATCGAATACGCCCCAGCGGAGTAGGTCGCGACGAGGCCGCATGAGTGCTGTGCGGCCCTCCACACACAAAAAAGCCGTTAAGGTTGTGCATTTACGTGCAACGAAACGGCTCGCCCTCACGTTATACTCTTCGTGAACGATACGACGCGAAGGTAACAAACGACATGCCCCGCAAGCTCAAAATTGCTGCGATACAAATGGATGCCACACCCGCCCCCGTGACCGAACGCCTGGCCCGCGCGGGTGATTTGGTGGCCGAAGCCGCATCGGCAGGGGCACAACTGGTGGTCCTGCCAGAGGTGTTCAATACGGGCTACCAGTACGACGACGCGAACTACGCCCTCGCCGAAGACGATAACGGCCCCACCCTCGCGTGGCTGCACGAACAGGCGACCACCCACGGGGTGCACCTTGTCGGGTCGATGCTGTACTACGATGTGAAGGACATCTACAACACGGCCTTTCTCATCGCGCCCGATGGCCGCCGATGGCGCTACGACAAAAACTATCCATGGATTTGGGAGCGCGCGTACTTCCGCGAGGGGCATGGCCCCACAATTGCCGAGACGGACATCGGCACATTTGGGATGATGATCTGCTGGGATTACGCCCATAGCAACCTGTGGGCCGAATACGCGGGCAAGGTCGATGCCATCATCGTGCCCGCGTCGCCGCCACAGGGCGAACACTTCGATGTGCTCTTCCCCGACGGTACCCGTGTGAACTTCAACGACCTTGGGCCGCTCAGCGCGAACGCCCACCCCGGCGAGGGCACCCCCTTCGGCGACGATTTCAACGCGCAAACGGCATGGCTCGGTGTGCCATCGGTACTGACGACTGGCACGGGCACGTTCCACAGCAACATACCTGCGCCACGCTTCTCGGTGAACCTGCTCACGGCGATGCGTCCCGGCCTCTGGAAATATCGGCGGGGCGCGAAGGATGTTGTACTCGAAGGCGGGTATTACCTGGAAACGAAAATCGTGGACGCCGAGGGCACTGTACAGGCTCACCTCGACGCTGACGAGGAAGGCTACGTAATGGCAGAGGTGGACCTGGCCGACGAAAAGCCCCAACCCACCACCGACCAGCCAGAGATCCCCTTTTCGTTGCCTGCGTACCTGTTCGCAGACTACATTGCCCCCACTGTTCTGGAGCGGACCTATCGGCGGGGGGTGCGTGCATTATACGGCAGAAAGACCGCACCGCGTGCGCGTGTTTCGCGGCAGTGGTGGCTCGTGTTGATCCTCGTCATCGTCGGGGCGCTGGGCTGGCTACTGCGCCGCATCGGGGCTGGGCGTGGGAAGGACCCGGTTATTCTAGATTAGGGGCGAAAATACCCAGATGATTCGCCACCGGGCGCTCGCGGCCAGGGATGCCGCTCTGCACGGGGCTGTTGATGAGTTCTGCACCATCCTGCCCTTCGATAGCCATTGCTGTAGAGCCGCCACCATCGAGGTTGAGCGCGGTGTACCCACCATATTCGATTACGATGTCTGCGAGTTCGGCCATGCCGATGCCCTCGCTATAACCGGGCTGGCGGCCATCGACGACGAACAAGAGTAAGCGCGTGCCGGTTTCAGCGACAGCGACAGCGGTGCGCGGCTCGGCGTCGTTGTAGCGGGGATACGTCCCCGCGCGCGGCACCCACGGCTGGCCGTTCCGCACGAACAGGTACAACCCGCCGATGGCGTGATACACCTCGCCCAGCGGTTGGTCGAACGACAGCCGCCCGTCGGCGCTGATGTACAACTCGTGGAAGCCACGGCGCACCCGCCCGGTGTATGCCTCGCCTGCGTGGGCCGCCACACCGATGACATCCACCGGGTCACCCGCGCGCGGGTAGAACCACCACGGCAGCGTGTCGTGGTGTGGCTCGAAGAAGTTGCCGTTCACGGCTACCTGCACACCCCGGTCTTCGAGGTAGCCGCTTGTTGTCCGCGCGAACAAGGCGCGCTCGCTGTCGAGGTCGGGCGGCGTCACATCGACCGACACGCCTGGCACGGTCAAATCGGCCTCCACCACATGAATCACGAGTGGGCGCGGGTCGGTGCGTACATCACGGGTGTACGTCACACCCTGGAAAATCGCCTCGGTGGTCGTTGCATCGGGTTGGGTGCGGATGGCTAGCGCGAGGCTGCCCCACACGGTAAACCCGACGCCAAGCGCCAACAGGGCCAACACATTCGCATACTTGAAGGTCCATTGCCAGCGATTACGCACCCGCGA
Source organism: uncultured Anaerolineaceae bacterium (assembly GCA_964434365.1). Classification (GTDB taxonomy): domain Bacteria; phylum Chloroflexota; class Anaerolineae; order Aggregatilineales; family Phototrophicaceae; genus CAYSVE01. Next base: position 3,450 of record CAYSVE010000057.1, read on the forward strand.
GCGCGCAACGAATATCGCGAAAACCATCAATACAATGCCGATCGTAATCAGCATAGGCACCTCGAAGTCCGATCATCATCTGCGGCATGATACGCGCCTTGTGTTAGACGAGGCTTAAGGTTACCCGCCGCTTCCCCGATTTTTCGGTAATAAATCGTCAGGTTTCCCGAGCAAGCGTTCCAGAAAAGGTAATGCGACACACCGCAGGGGCGTCTATTGGGTAAAGGAGGATTTTTAGTCATGCCCATCTACGACACCCCCATCAACACCGATGACAACGGAATCAAGCAGGTGCTTGGCACCAACCTGCCGGTGATGCTCGTGCTCAGCAGCGGGACGCTGCCTGCGCCCGTCGCCGATGCTGCAAAGAAACTCGCCAAGAAACAATCGGGCGATATGCTTATCGCAACCGTGGACATCAGCGACAACCCGACTACCGCTGCCAAATACAAAGACCTCGACGCACCCGCCGTCGTGACATTGGAGAATAAGGCGTTCGGTCGCCGTGTGAAAAGCCAGGCCGGGGCCGTTCGCCCGGTAGACCTACGCAACCATGCGGCCTTCCTGCTCGGCGATGGGCCAGACCCCACCGAAATCGCGGCGAAGCAAGCCACCAAAAAGAACGGCACCCCCGAGCCAACCGGCAAACCAGTGGATGTGGATCAGCGTAGCTTCCGCAATGTGGTACTGAAGGGCAATAAGCCCGTCTTCGTCGACTTTTGGGCACCGTGGTGTGGTCCGTGTCATACGATCGCGCCAGTCGTGGAGCAACTCGCTGCGGAGTACAAAGGCCGCGTGGAATTCGTCAAGGTCAACGTCGACGAAAACCAGGGAATTAGCCGCAAGTACGGCATTCAGTCTATCCCTACACTAATGGTCTTCAAGAACGGCCAAATCGTGCAGTCGACCTATGGCGCACAGGGCAAGCGCGTGCTCAAAAACATGATCGAAGAAGCGCTGCTATAGGGTATGCTGCATCGCATCGTGATCGGGGTCGGCATCGTCTACACAATGCTGACTCTCGGCAGCCTGTTGGGGCGCTTTCACTGGGCGCTGGATGTCCTCTCACACTTCAACATCCAATTCGCGATTACCCTGCTCGTCTTCGTAGCGGCGGCAATCGTGCTGAGGGTCAACCCACGGTGGACGGTGCTATTCGTGGTGGGCCTGCTGCCGAATATCGTCGTCTTGTGGCCATATTTCGTGTGGAATGCCGCTACGGCTGCCGATGAAGTCGAAACGTTGCGGCTCGCAGCGATCAACGTATATGCGAGGAACACAGACTACGCCAGCATCTCCAGCTACTTGCGTGAGGCCGATGCTGACCTCGTTGTGCTGACGGAAATACGCGAGCAACTAGCCGATGACCTCAATATGACGATCGGCGATTTGTACCCGCACCAGCACGTCGAACCCTCGCGTGGGACGTTCGGCCTGGCCTTCCTCAGCAAAGAACCTTTCTTATCCGCCGAAACGGTTCAAATGAGCGAGCGCCGCCGGTACCTAAAAGTGGTGCTAGACCACACAGGCCAGCCAGTAACGTTTTTCAGCATTCACCCGTTGCCGCCGCTGAATCAGCGCTGGGCGGATTTCCGCAACGATGAGCTACAGTACTTCGCGATGGAAGCTGCCGAAATCGAAACACCGCTGGTGCTTATGGGCGACTTCAACGCGACGCCATGGTCGTACCACATTCAGCAACTCAACGATGAGGCCAACCTACGCCCGGCCAATTACGGCTTCGGCGTGCGCCCGACGTGGTTCTACTGGGGTGTGATACAAGCTCCGCTCGATTACATGCTCATCTCGCCAGAATGGGACGTGGTGCACTACGAGGTGGGCCGCAGCGTGAGCAGCGATCATCTACCGGTGGTGGCGGAGGTGCAACTGCGGCGGTAGCATTGGGGTATGTCGTAGTCGCGAGGAAACAGACTCATGCTCACCCTCCACGATTTGGAAACGCCAAGCGTCCTCATCGACCTCGATGTGATGGAGCGCAACATCGCGACGATGCAGGCCAAATGCGAGGAACACGGGGTCGCCTTCCGCCCGCATGTGAAGACACACAAAATCCCCGCCCTCGCGCAGATGCAAATCGATGCGGGGGCGGTGGGCATCGCCGCGCAGAAGGTGAGCGAGGCGGAGGTGTTCGCGGCGGAGGGCTTCAGCGATATTCAGATTCCCTACAACATCATCGGCGAGCGCAAAACCGCCCGCCTGATGGACCTGGCACTCTACAACCGCGTCACGGTCTCGGCGGATAGCCGCGCGGTGGTGAACGGCCTCGCGCAAGCAGCCGAGGCCGCCGAGCTATCGTTGCGGGTGATGGTCGAACTTGCGACGGACCTCGAACGCACGGGGGCTTCCCCTGCTACGGCGCTCGACCTCGCGCGGCGCATCGAGGCCGACGACAACCTGCACTTCGCGGGGATTCTCATTTACCCCAGCTACGAGAGCAACCGTCCAGCCCTCCGCGAAACGCTCGATTTGCTGCACAAAGCAGGCATCGGCGTGGATAGTGTGAGCGGGGGCGGCTTCGGCGCGGTGAACCACATGGCCCGCGTGCCCGAACTCACCGAGATGCGCGTGGGTACATACGTCTTCAACGATCTGGCGAGCATCACCAAGGGGTGGTCCTCGCTCGATGACTGCGCGATGACCGTGATGGCGACGGTTGTCAGCAGGCCAACGGCGACGCGCGCGATCCTCGACAGCGGCAGCAAAACACTTGCGATGGACCGCACCGAACACGGCCACGGTTACATCGCCGAATATCCCAACGCGCAGATTTACACGCTCAGCGAGGAGCACGGGCATGTGGACCTGAGCGGGTGCGAGCGCGTACCCGACGTCGGCGACCGGGTGCGGGTGGTGCCAGTTCATACCTGCGTGGTGACAAACCTGCACAATGTGGTCTACGGCGTGCGTGGCGAGGCGGTGGAGGTGGAGTGGCCGGTTACGGCGCGTGGGTTGGTGTGGTAGGTGCTCATTCTCCCGCCCCTGGCAGCACGAGGTACACATCCACATCGTCGAAGCGGGCCGGTTCGCCGAGGCGAGGCTCCCCCGCGATGCGCGCGGTAAGGTCGGCGTACTCATCATCGCTGAGGTAGCGCGTATGGACGAACACATAATCCGCGCCGCGTTCGAGCACGTGCACCATCGTCGCCATGTCGGGGAAGGCGTCCCAGCCGGTTTGGGCGTACCAGGCCGGGCGTAAACTCGCCTCGCCGTTGAGCATAGGCCGGTTGTGCAGCGGCAAATCGGCGGTGTACTGGAACGCTTCGTCGGCGGGCAGGTGGAGCACCACCGTATCGCGCGGTTGCGAGGCCAACCACGCATACAACGTTCGGGGCGGGTTGCGATACGTGGTCACATAGCGCCGACGCGCGCGCTCCAAAGCAATGTAGGGCACGCGGTTGCGGTTGGGTGGCACCGTCTCGACAAACGCGAGTACGCTCACCAGCGCGAGAATCAGCACGAAGCGGTGACGCTGTCGCCAACGCGATAGCGCGTACGCGGCCAACACTGGCCCGGCGATCATGCTCAGGGTAGCGTAGCGGGATGGGCTGCGGAGCTTATCCAGCCCAGGCAAATCGAATAGCAAACGATACGGCGTCGGCAGGCCGCTGAGGTCATTTGCGCGGGGGCGAAGCTCCGGCCCAACGGCCAGCACAAACCCCAAGGCGAAAATCAGCGCATAGGGCCGCACCGACTTCCCCGGTACGCGCCACACCATGGTACACCCCATCACCGCGAGCGCTGTTACGACCGCCCCTTGCATCAATCGTATTTGGGCACCCACCGGCGGTGGCGTCTCGATGACGTTGAGCCAAAATGCAGAACTGCCCACCAGCAGGTGATCCAACGCGGCGGAGTTCCTCACTTTTTCCCAGTACGGTAGCGGTGCACGGAAGGCCGGGTTCGCGTAACGCCACAGCATGAAGGGCGCACTCAGCGAGAGGCCGACCGCCGCCGCAACCACCAAACCGATGAAGGCACGACGGGAAAGGGCGCGACGCAACGCGGCAGCCCCCACGATGACGGCAGCCATCCACGCGAAGTACACCCCGAGGTAGCCGCTCGTCGTAAACGTGATGAAAAAAGCGGCACCCGTGAGGGAACCAAAACGCACGTTCTGGCGTCTTATTAGGGTAAGGTGCAGGCATAGCAACGCGAACAGCAGCGTGTGCGGCGACAGCGTTTCGATGCCGGCGAGGTACAAATATCGATACGGGGCGAAGGCCACCAGCAAGGCTGCAAACCCGGCAATAATCGGGGGCGCACCCGTGACGATTCGCGCAAGGCCGTAAGCAGCAAGAGCTGTGAGCGGGAACGTCATCAGCAGGTAGGTGTTGTAGGTGAGGGGCAAATTGCCCCCGCTGAGTAAATACAGCGGCAACGTCTGCAATGCGATGCCATACGGCGCAATCGTCGTGGCGAAGGGGGCCGGGTCATCGTAGAAGATGGGCGCATAGCCGAGTTCGGTCCACGGGCGACGCAGCAGGTTATCCAGCGCCTGGTACAGCGCCCAACTGTTGATGAGCGTGTCGCCCTGGTCGCCGATGAGGACGGTACCGAATGTACGCAGGTCGTGGCCTAACCAATCGATGCTAAGCAGGGCGAGACCGGTGCTCAGCATCAGCAGGGTAAACAGGGCAGGGCGTTCACGTCGCATGGGTGCATCTTAAGGAGATATTGAACAACTCGCAAGATGTCTGTAACACTTCGATGCAAAACTCGTAAATAATCTCCACAGGCAATGTAAAGCAATGTATAATTCATTTAACGTAAGCTTAACATAGGAGGCTATCATGCCAATCGCTGCGATCATACTCTTCGCAATGGCCGGTCCCCTGTTCGTATGGGAAGACCGAATTGCGATGCTGTTCGGCATCTACGAGCCGGGCAACTCACTAAAAAGCCGTCGCTGGCTGGAACAAGCCGGGCCACTGGAGCTACTGAAGTGGTCGCTGGTTTTCGGCGCGCTATTCGCCGTGTTCCTCTAACCAGCCCTATGCCCTAGAATGGGGTGTATGTTCGTAACGAGATGAGCAACCCACCCCATGAAAACCACTATAATGGTATGCCTGATGTTGGCCGTGCTTGTGATACCTGCCTACGGCCAGCAGACGGTCATCAGCCCGGCGTTGGATGAACAACTGGAAGAACTCGAATACTTTGTGAGTGTCGCACGCGGCCTGGATGAACTTGCGCCGGTCGACCGACAATTTCCCACTCGCGCGGAAGTCATCGTCTTCTTGACGGCGGAAATTGAGGAGCAGCTTCCGCCGGACCTGTTGGCGCAGCAGGTTGCGTTCTACCGTGCCTTCGACCTCATCGAACCCGGTGTGGACCCACTCGCAGCCTACCTAGAGTTACTGGGCGCACAGGTGGGCGGCTTCTATGACCCTGAAACCAAAGAGATGAACACATTGTTGCTCACGGGCGATGAACTGGGCGACGAACTGCCCCTGCTCGAGCAAATCACCTATGTGCACGAATTCCAGCACGCCCTGCAAGATCAACACTTCGACCTGTTGAGCTACGGCCTCGACGACCCGACGGTAGACCCTGACCAACTGCTTGCCATCCTGGCCCTCATCGAAGGCGATGCCAGCCATGTGATGAACCTCTTCACGGTCGAGTTGGTCGAGGCGAATCCATTTGCGGCGGTTCGCCTGGTCACAGAGGGTGCACAGGCCGGTGTGCTCACCCTGCCGCCAGACACGCCAGAGATCCTCACACGAGAGTTGCTCTTCCCATACGTCACGGGCGAGCAATTTGTGATTGCCCTGCGGCAGGAGGGCGATTGGGCCGCCGTGGATGACGCCTTCGAAAACCCGCCGGTTAGCTCCGAGCAGATTATGCACCCGGAGAAGTACCTCATGGGCGAGGGGCCACAGGACGTTTCGCTCGGCGACACATCGACCGCGCTGGATGACAACTATACCCTGCTGTGGGAGCGCACGCTGGGCGAGTTCTACTTGCAGACGTACCTGCGCACGCAATTGGACCGCTTTAGTGCGGGGATTGCGGCTAGCGGGTGGGGCGGCGACCGCCTGCAAATCTACGCAGACGGTGAGACCTACGCGTGGCTACTGCGCATCGCGTGGGATACCCCAACCGACGCTGACGAATTTGCTGCGACGTGGTTGAGCTTCGCCGATATGCGCTACGCATCGACGGCGGATACGTCGAACTGCTGGGCCAATTCGGTCGATGCGATGTGTGTGGCGATTCCCGTCGGCGACAGTGGCGATAGCGTCATCGCATACGCACCGACGGTCGAGGAAGCGCTGCGACTGCTGGCAACACAGTCCTAGCGTAGCCCATGGCATGGGCCGAGTGCCGGGCCAAAAACGCAGCACGCGGCACTCGTTCCTGCTGCCTAACAGCGGTCGCCGTCGTCGAGTTCGTAATCATCGGTGCGGAAGCGGTTGTCGTCCTCGTCGTTTTCGCTGATTTGCCCGTCGGCATCGAGGATGACCTCGATGTAGTGATCGGAGTTGAAGTTGGTGTCGACGGTGAGGAACACTTCCACCTCAGCGATGGCGTAGCCGCCCAAATCCTCTAGCGGGCCGCGCGTCTCGGTGACGGTGCCACTGTCGGGGTGCACATCGCGCACGACGACGGCGGCGCTACCCGGCATCGGGTCTGGCCCGTTGTTCTCGTAGCGGATGTTAATCGTCATCGTCTGGCCGCAGTCTGGCGGGAACGGATCGATGCGCGGGTCGCGGTTGAAGTCCACGTTGATGTTGCCCGTTTGCGCAGGTGCGGCTGGCGCTTCCGTCGCCGGGACGGCGGTCGGCACCGGTGTCGAGGTCGGTGGCGGCGGCGGTGGATTTTCTACAGGCAGGCCACTGGCATCGCCCACAACGTCGATCAACTGGCCGAAAATCCACCCCTCACTGTTGTAGTACTGAATTTTGTACCAGCTTCGATCCGAGTTGACGGCGAGCAGCGGCGTTTCCTCACCCGCAGGGAGCGACCCAATCGCCGGGACGTAGCTCGTGCTTGGCCCGCTGCGGATGTTCGCGCCGACGGTCAGCCGCGCCATGGGCTGCGATGGCGTAGGCGGTGGGGCTACCGCTTCCTCTGCCTGTTCGGGTTCGTTGGCGGGTGCTTCGGCCTGTTGAGCTTCGACCTCGTCGTCGGGTTCGTCGGGTTCTGGCTCCGGCAGGAGGGCCGTCGGCTGTGGCACCTCGGTGGCTTCGGCTTGCTGGGCCGATTGCCCGCCGCCGCCGACAATCGCACCGAGCAAATTGCCAATACCCTGACGTGTGTCGCCCGTATCTTCACCCGCGCCGGCTGCCGCCCCGTCGTCACTCGCGAGCACAGTCGTCCCATCGGAGCCACTGACATCGACCACAGTGACCGTCACCGCGACCGGTTCGCTGCCCGTGCCATCGCCCCTAAAGGCATTCACACCGATGGTGTGTGTACCCAGCCCAGCAGCGGGCCAAGCCTGGGCCACGCTAAAGGCATCGGCACCGGTAGGGTTGGGGTTTGGCAATGTGGCGATGATGATGTTATCGACCAGCACTTCCACTCGCTCGATATTCGGCCCGGCGTTGCTCACCTGGGCCAGAATATTGACGGGGACGTTTTCGCGATAGGTGGCGTTCTCCAACGGTGACGCCAATCGTACGACAGGCGCACCACTAATCGTTGTCGCGTCGCCGCCCCCCTGGTTGGGTGTCGCAAGGGAGCAGGCCAGCAGGCCAACCCCTGCCCCGAGGATCAGCAGACCGCGTAGAAATCGGCTTTGCATACGCTCTCCAGCAAAAAGTCTCTCACTAACAGGCAGCACTCTAGCGCACCGCTGCCGATATTGCGAGACCATGCCCCCCGCGTTTGCCCCACGTTTTCCACCAGACAGGCTATAGCAAGATAACGCACCATTAAATCAACCTTCAAATCGCGGCGCAATTTGTCGCTTATAATTGGCCCATAATACACTGCCCTGGATGATCTCATGACTTTTACGGTTACGTGGCATGTCCCAAACCGGCTGTACCTCGTTCGTATAGCGGGAGACCTTACCCTGGACGAGTTGCGCGATGGATTGGAGCGAACGCGTGCATTCGTGCGAGCGGGTGAACCGCCCGTCCATACAATTATCGATTTGCGCCAGCTCGGCTCTCAACCGAGGAACTTGCCCGAGATCATCAAGGCGTCGTCTGTATTGCGCGAACCGAACCTTGGGTGGGTTATGATTTTATCGAACGACCCGTTTAGCCAGTTTGTCGCCAGCGTGGTCTCGCAGATCACAGGCGCACGCTTCAAGATATTTCAGGACTCCGCAGCGGTTATCGAACATCTAAAGCAGGTGGATAGCACCCTGCCAGCCATCCCAACAATCGACGCGACGGCCTGACGAACAACACAAAACCCAGCCGCGCGAACGGACTGGGTTTGAGATGCGATGACAGAAGCCCCCTACAGCGCGCTAAAGCCACCGAACGCCTGTACATCCACGCGCACACCCTCAAGGTCGCGCGGAATGCGGTCCTTCGGCGGGAGTTGGCTTTCCGGCATTTTTTCGCTGACGAGCACCACCAACCCCTTCTCATCGGTGGTGATGCCGCCCTCCTGCACATAGCCCACGGCGACGCCAATCACGTTCGGCTTGCTCATGAGCATGTCGGTATATTTGGCCTGGACGTGCGTAATATGCTCATCGATTTCCATGAAGGCATGGCTCCTAAAAGCGAACGTTCAGCGCGTCCAACACGCGGTTGATAGGCGTGCACACGGTCGCAGCGGGTGACCCGGCAAACAACAGCCCCACCGCCATACGATCGGTCGGGTCGACCATCAGGGACCCACTGTCGCCGCTATCGCTCATACCCTGGCAGATGATTTGTCCAACGAAGCGCCCGGTTCGTTTACCAGCGCGGGTTTCGTACTCCACGTTAACCGTCGCATTCAGCAAAATCACATTGCCCTCGGTGTAATCGGTGGTGCGGCCACTCTTCGCAAGGCGCATACCGAGTGCGGCGGGTTTCGTCCCCGTAACGCGGCCAATAGAGCGAATTTCATCGCTGAACATCGCGGGGTCGTTGGGGCGGGCGACGGCAGCGTCCAGTTGATTGTCGAGCGAGGTGGCGCTGATGGTCTGTGCCGAGGCGTTCACCACAGGCGCACTCTGCGCAGACGCGGCCCCGCCCGCCGATTGCGCCCCCATACTGGCCACGCTCGACGCCTGTACGCGCTTCGAAGACCCGGTCGCGCTCGCGAGCACATTGGCAAGTGCCACCACCGCATCGACGATGTCGCAGCCGCTATCTTCGCTCGGTTGGGTGGGGGAGGTGGGTTGTTGGGGTGTCGGCTCGGGTTGGGTGGTGGGTGGCGTGGTAGGCGTCGGCTGCTGCTGCGGCAAACCATCTTCGACGTAGGCCAGTTGCTGCCACCGCACCAATTGGGCGACGATGTCGCTGCGGCGGTTACCCCCATCGAGTGTGCCGGGCTGTAGAATATCGTCGTTGACATTGGCATCGTTGCTGTTGGCAAACACATGATTATTGCTCAGCAACAGCTTCTCACCCGTGCTCCTATCGCGGACAACGGCACCGAGCGTGCCAGCCCCTAGCCCATTGCCAAGCCCAAAGTGCCCCATGCTCACCCCAGCGGGGATGACCGGGCGATGCTGGTCGCGCGGGCCGAGTTGGGCCTTCAGCACGCCAATTTCGATGACATCGGTGCGCATCCCCTCTAGCTCCGATGGAATGAGGTCATCGGCTGTCAGTTCAGCCTTCGATTTTTTCTTTTCCACGAGTACCACCACCGATGGTTCGCCGGTTGTTTCGCCCTGGCGGTTTTTGAAGCCCACCGCCACGCCAACGACATTGCTTTTTTCCAGCAGTTTCCCCTGGTGGATACCCTGTGCCACGAAGGCCTGCTCGATGATTGCCATCCCCTTCCCTCCTTACAATGAGTGGCTCCTTTTGCCCGCATTGTAGCACACTTAGAACATCGCACCGGGAGGTATAGTTGTAGTATGATGTGCGTTAATTTTGCAATCGGGGAGACCTTATTTTGAACAAGTCGTTCATTCTCGCGCCGTGCACAAGCGCGTTCTTGGCGGCGTGCGGTGGGGGCAACCCACCCCCCTGTAGCTACACAGCCGACGAGCTAGCGCGTTACGATTTTGCCGAGGCCAGCTAATGCCAGACGACCGCCCTATGCCGCTCACGGGTGAGGAAGAAATCGAGCCACACCCGATACTGGGTATGCCCATCACGAACTACCCCAGCGACCGCCTTCGTCCGTTGGTGCAAGGATGGTCACTCCTCATTGGGCTAAGCATTATCATCAACCTCGCCCTATGGAACGTACAGGGACGATGGGTAGGGCCGATTACCGTGGGCGTGGTGGGTGTATTGGCATGGGGCATCGGCTGGCGTATTATTCACTTGTGGAACCGCGAGGTGATTCTGTTCGAGCACGGTTTCACCTACATCGAGGGGAGCGAGGCCATACCGTTCCAGTACATCGAGGTGGAAGCGATACGCCTGCGGGCCGAAACCCTGAGCTACTTTGGCGGTCGCTTCAAGCGAAATGTGTACACCATCACACTGCGCACCCAGGCCGGCGACCGCCTGCAACTGACGAACGTGTACAAGAATGTGGCCGACCTCGGCACGAAAATCCAGACAGCGGTGTTTACGAGGCTGCAACCGCATATCGATGAACGGTTGGCCGCCGGGGAGGCCGTGCCCTTTGCCGATATGCTCCGCGTGAGCCAGGCGGGCCTTACGGTCGATTCGGCATATGTCGAAGGTGGTGGCGATGCGCACTTGCCGTGGTCGGGTTTTGGGGGCTACCGCGCAGCGAACCGGCAACTGGTGTTGCTCGATGCTGACGGCGAGGCATGGTTTGCCGTGCCCCTCACCGACATCGACAACCTGCGACTGCTGCTCCGGCTTCTCAAACAGCAAACCCAGGGGGAAACCGCATGATCTACGAGATCCATTTGTATGCACCGAAGCGTGGTGTGCTTACACCCGCCGCGCTGGAATGGCTGTTCGAGCATGGGCAAAGCCTGGACCAACCCGAGGTGTACTGGCCAGTGCGCAAAATTCGTCCGCGCGCGCTGGCACGGCTCATGCTCCGGTTGGATACCTCGCTCATCGCTGTGCCGGGGCCGGGTGACGATGTGGAACTGCACTACCCTGATGAACGCCTGGGCATCGTGCTTTATGCCCACGACCGGGGCCTCATCGTGTTCTTCCCCTATATGGTGTACACGATGTACTCGCAAATCGTGCTGCGCATTTGCTATACCTACATCCGCTATTTATACGATGCCGCGAACTTCTGGAGCTACGACCCGCAGTTGAATGTGCTCTCGTACGCCGATGACTTCTACGCGATCGAAGAAACCGCACGCTTGATGGATAAACTG
>CAYSVE010000058.1:0-14846 GCA_964434365.1 uncultured Anaerolineaceae bacterium
CATCATGGCGGGGTGGAGCAGTAACAACAAGTATGCGCTGTTGGGCGCGTTCCGCGCGGTGGCGCAGCTTGTGAGCTACGAAGTACCGCTACTGCTCTCGGTGCTCATCCCGGTGCTGTTGGCCGGTTCCCTGAGTATGCAGGACCTCGTTCGTGCGCAGCAGGGCATGTGGTTTGTCTTCATGGCACCTGTCGCAGCGGTGATTTTCTTCATCAGCGCCCAGGCCGAAACCGGTCGTGCGCCGTTCGACCTGCTCGAAGCCGAGTCGGAGTTGGTGGCGGGCTTCAATATCGAGTACAGCGGCATGAAGTTCGGCCTGTTCTTCGTTGGCGAGTTTGTCCATGTGTTGACGAACGGCCTGCTGATAGCGCATCTGTTCTTCGGCGGTTGGTGGGGCTGGGGGGTTAGCGCAGACGGCGGCATCGTCAGCAACATCCTTGGGCTTATCTACCTCACCATCAAGACGAGCGTTTTCTACTTTATGGCGCTGTGGTTGCGCAACAGTGTGCCGCGTGTCCGCATCGACCAGTTGATGAACTTCAACTGGAAGTTCCTCGTGCCGGTGACGATCATCAACCTGGTTATTACGTCCTTCCTCCTGAAGCTGACGCAACTCGCGGGTTTTGCGCCGGACCTGAGCACAAATTCGAGCTTCCTCGCGGCGCTGCCGATGACGTTGGTGCTGTTGCTGGGTAACGTGGCACTCATCATCGGCATTGCGGAGTACCTGCGTCGGCAGGGTGCACAAGAACGGGCCAAGGCCGAAGCTGCGAGTGTGGCTGCGGCACCGGCAAGCGGCGACTAAGGAGAACCTATGCTTTTCGCACAATATCTTGCGTTTGCAATTTTTAGCGCGCTGACTTTGGGCGGGGCCGCGATGGTGGTTTGGTCGCGGAACCTCGTGCACAGTGCGCTGTACCTCATTGTAAGTTTGTTCGGCGTCGCTGGGCTATTTGTTCTGCTGAGTGCGCCATTTTTGGCGGCAGTGCAGGTGTTGGTCTACATCGGTGGCGTGGCGATTTTGATCATCTTCGCCGTGATGCTCACCCGGGGGATGACCCGCATCACCGACCCGTTCAATAGCCAGTGGTGGATCGGCGGTATAACCGCTGGAGTCCTGTTCCTCGTGCTCACCTTCGGTGTAATGCTGCCGGTTTGGGGTGCGGATGGCACCATCGGCAGCGCAGCGGCGTCGGATGTCGTCGGGACTACACGCGATTTGGGTTTCGCCCTGCTGAACGGAAACCAGTATGTTCTGCCGTTCGAGGTGGCCTCGCTGCTGCTGACGGCGGCTATGATTGGCGCGATCGTGATCGCGCGTGAAGACGAGTGAGCGGTAGAAAGCAAAGCACATGATCCCACTCTGGATGTATTTGGTCGTGTCCGCGTCGCTGTTCAGCATCGGTGTGTTTGGGGTGCTGGGTAGGCGTAACGCGGTCGCAATTTTGATGGGCGTCGAGTTGATGCTCAATGCGGTAAATATCAACCTGGTGGCGTTCTGGCGGTACCTTACGCCTGCACCCACTGGTGTCGCCGATATGGCCGGGCAGGCCTTCGCCTCCTTCGTGATTGTGGTCGCGGCTGCCGAAGTGGCCGTCGGGCTGGCAATCGTGATTTCGGTGTACCGCCTGCGCAACTCGGTGATCGTCGAAGATGTTGACCTGCTGCGTTGGTAGGTGAAGGAACACATGATTAACTTTAGCGATCCAAACTTTTTGGCGTGGCTGGTTCCTGTCGGCCCGCTGTTGGCTTTTCTGGTGATTTCGCTGGCGACAAACCGCGCGAAACTCCTCCCGGCGACCGACCCGCACTACGGCGGTCATCACCCCGACTACGATGGTATGCCAGTACCGGTGGTGCGCGATAGCAGCCGCGTGCTGACGATTATCGTTGCGCTTAGCGGTATGGTGAGCGCGTGGCTCATCTCCTGGCGCATCTTCTTTATGACATTGGGCATCGATAGTTTCGGCGGCAATGTGTTGGGTAGCCAATTGCCGTGGATGAACACAGGCGAAGGCACCTTCAACATGGGTGTGTTGGTAGACCCGCTCAACGCGACGCTGTTGTTTATGGTGCCGCTTGCGGCAACGATGATCTTCGTTTACGCCATCGGCTATATGGCCCACGACCCACGTCAGTCGCGCTTCTTCGCGCTACTGAGCCTGTTTGCTGGGGCGATGCTCACCCTGGTTGTGGCCGATAACCTGCTGCTTCTGTTCGTCGGCTGGGAGATCATGGGCCTGTGTTCGTACCTGCTTATTGGCTTCTGGTACGAAAAACAAAGTGCCTTCCCCGCTGCCATCAAGGCTTTTACGACGACACGCATCGCAGACGTGCTTATGCTGCTGGGTATCGTGTACCTCTACGCTGTTGCTGGCACGCTGAACTTCCGCGAAATCCTCTACAACGATGATGTGCTGCACCTCTTAGAAGAAACCCCGGCCATCCTGTTCGGCGGTAGCCTGAGCGCGGCAGGGCTTATCGGCGTGTTGCTCATCATCGGTACTATCGGTAAGTCGGCGCAGTTCCCGTTGCATGTGTGGCTGCCCGATGCAATGGAAGGCCCGACGCCGGTTAGCGCGATGATCCATGCCGCGGCGATGGTTTCTGCGGGTGTTTACATGATTATCCGCGTGTTCCCGTTGCTCGAAGCCGGGCTGAACCCGCACGATGGTCTGTTCAGTGCACCAATGCTGTTGATGGTGACAGTGGGCGGCTTCACGGCCCTCTTCGCGGCAACAATTGCCGTCGCACAGTACGACATCAAACGCATTCTCGCGTATTCCACCATCAGTCAGTTGGGCTTTATGGTGGCTGCGCTGGGCATCGGTGCCTATGTCGCCGCGACTTTTCACCTGATCACGCATGCCTTCTTCAAGGCGTTGCTGTTTATGGCCGCTGGTGCGGTTATCCATGGTATGGAGCACGGCGAACATCACGTCCATGAGCATGGCCACGGCCACGGCGACGATGATGATCATGGCCACGACGATGCGCATGCGGACGAACATGGCCATGATAGCCACGATGCGCATTCACACTTCGACCCACAGGATATGCGGAACATGGGCGGCCTACGCGAGCAGATGCCCTATACGTTCTATACATTCCTCATCGGCGGGTTGTCGTTGGCAGGCTTCCCGCTGCTAACCGCGGGTTTCTGGTCCAAGGACGAGATTCTTGCAGATGCTTGGTTGGGCCTCTCCAAGGGCTATGGCCCGCAGGCATTTGTGTTCATCATGTTGGCGCTGGCGGCTTTTCTCACGGCGTTCTACACCACGCGTCAAATCGGCATGACGTTCTTCGGCGAGAACCGCACAGAGGAAGCCGAGCACGCGAGCCTCGGCGAGCCGATTGTGAACTTCACCATGGTTGCACCGCTTATGGTGCTGGCTGTGTTTGCGATCTTCGCTGGTTTCATCGGTGTTCCGCCAGACTTCCCCATCTTCGGGGCAATCTTCTCGGGTGGTGGGTCTAATCCCTTCTTCACCTATGTAAATGCGTCGCTGCTGCACCCCATCCCCAAGCCCGCGTTTGTCGATGTGTGGCCTGCGGTCATAACGTCCTTCGTGGTTGCGCTGGGTGGCATCTACCTCGGCTGGGTGATGTACATCCGCAAGCCGCTTGAGGCGGGCGAAGAAGACCCGATGGTGCGCATCCTTGGGCCGCTGTGGCCCGTGTTGGAGAACAAGTACTACATCGACGAACTGTATTACATCGTCTTCATTCGTCCGTCGCAGTTGTTCTCCAAGCATGTCGTGAGCGAGTTCATCGACAAAGGCCTCATCGACGGCTTCTTGCACCTCGTCGGGCGGGTATTCACCTGGATCGGTGATTTCTCCAAGGTGATGAACGCCTGGCTCATCGACGGCTTCGGTGACGCTATCCCCGAGGGTATCGGCGCATTTGGGCGCTGGTTCCGCCGTGTACAAACCGGGCGTGTGCAGCAGTATCTGCTGTTGGTCGCGCTCGCACTCATCATGATCGGCCTGATTTTTGCCTTCAGCACGGGCATCTTCCAGGCGCAGGCCGCCGGTTTCTAGGAGAAACAATTCTATGGTAACCGTTCCAATTTTTGGAATCGACATTCTCACTGCACTGCTCATCGCGCCGTTTGTTAGCGGCCTGCTGTTGATGCTGCTGCCGGAGAACGACACGCTCCAGCGCTGGTTGGCGCTCGCGTTGTCGTCCCTCATCGGTGTAGGCTGCATCATCGTGTTTTACCTGTACATCGCTGCCGATAATGCGACCGATGGGATTATGTACCAGTTCGAGGTGCAGTATCAGTGGTTTAGCCTCATCGGCGCGAGTTGGCACCTGGGAATCGACGGCATCAGCGCGTCGATGATTTTGCTCACGGGTATTTTGGTGCCGCTGGCGGTGCTCATCAGCTTCGAGGTGGAAGAGGGCGTCAAGATGCACATGGCGCTCCTGCTGCTTTTCCAAGTTGGGTTGTTGGGTGTGTTCGTTGCACTGGACCTGATGATCTTCTTCTTGTTCTACGAGTTGAGCCTCGTGCCCATTTACTTCCTCATCAAGCAGTGGGGTGGTAAAAACCGGTTGTATGCCTCGAACAAGTTCTTCATCTACAGCATGGGTGGTACGCTGGGTATGCTGTTGGCATCGCAGCTTGTGGGCTGGTCCATGTCGCTGACGGCGTTCGGTGCACCGAGCTTCGACATCGTCGCGATTTCGCAGTTCTGGCCAGACCTCCGCGCGGGGGCCGAGTTCCTGGGCCGTGATGTAAGCACCATCAAAGCGCTGGCGTTTGCGGGGTTCTTCGTTGCTTTTTGCATCAAGGTGCCGGTGTGGCCCTTCCACACCTGGCTACCCGATGCCCACAGTGAAGCCCCCACGGCGGGGTCGATGCTGTTGGCTGGTGTGATGCTCAAGTTGGGCGCGTACGGCTTCCTGCGGCTGGTGATTCCCTTCTTCCCCGATGTGTGGATCGCAGAGATCAATATCGGTGGGTTGTCGTTTACGACCGCGGCGTTGTTCGCTGCGCTCGCGATGCTCGGCGTAGTGCTTGGGGCTTTCGCGGCCTTCGGGCAGGATGACATCAAGCGCTTGGTGGCGTACAGTTCGGTGAACCACATGGGCTTTGTAGCAATGGGTTTGGCCGTGACCGCGTTGTACTACGGTCGTGCCTCCTTGCTAGAGGCAGGCGGCGGCGAAGCGATGCAACACGCCATCCTCGCGACGAATGGCGCGGTGTTGCAGATGTTCAACCACGGCCTGAGTAGCGCTGGGATGTTCCTCCTCGCCGGGGCGATATACCACAAGACGCACACGCGTGACATGACGCAGTACGGCGGCTTGTGGGTGAAGGCACCGGTTTATGGCGCGATCTTCATCTTCACGAGTATGGCCAGCCTCGGCCTGCCGGGCCTCAATGGCTTTGTCAGCGAGTTCCTCGTGGTGCGCGGGGCGTTCCCGGTTTATACGTGGCTCACGGTCCTCGCGATGATCGGTCTGCTGTTCACGGGGGCGTACATCCTTAAGGGGATTCGTGCGGTGCTGCATGGGCCGTTCAACATGAAGTGGAAAGACACCAACCTGGAGATCGACCGGCGGGAACTGATCGCCATTGCGCCGCTGATGGTACTGATGCTGTTCACGGGTGTCGCGCCGAACTGGATTCTCGCGACCATCAACGAGTCCGTATTGCGCATGCTGTTAGGACTATAACCGATGCTGAGTTTGATTATTCTTCTACCGATTGTCTCGGCGATCATCCTACTTTTTTTGGATGCCAAGAACCGAGACGTGATCCGTGCGGTGGCCCTTGCCACCGCCGTCGCACTGCTGGCGCTTTCGGCAGTGGTGTATGTGCAGTACAACACCGGCGTGGCCGAACTCGAAGCGGAAATCAACGCCATCGAGGAAGCTGGCGAACCCGGTTACTCCACCGAGATGTTCAGCCGCACCTTGCAGTTAGAGGAGCGCCTGCCCTGGGTGCCGACAGTCGGCATTAGCTATCACCTGGGTGTGGACGGCCTGAGTGCACCGATGGTGTTGCTTACGGGTATGGTGGCCGTAACCGGTGTGCTCATCAGTTGGAACATCCAAGATCGTCAACGGGAGTTCATGGTGTTCTTCCTGTTGTTGGTGGCCGGTGTATACGGGGTGTTCATCTCTATCGACTTGTTCCTGCTATTCTTCTTCTACGAGCTTGCGTTGTTCCCGATGTACATCCTCATCGCGACATGGGGCTGGGTGGAATTACGAGAATACGCGGCAATGAAGCTCACGCTGTACATCCTTATCGGCTCGGTGGTGGCGCTGGTTGGCGTCATCGCGATGTACTTCGTCGCCGGGTCGTACTTCAACGGTGAAGGGGCGGCCCTGCTGGCAAGTGCCATCGAGCGCGGCATTCTCCCCGCCGATAGCGGCGCGTACAACTTCAGCATCGTTCACATGATGCTCGCCGCCGAGGGGGGCGCGTTTACATTCCCGTTCATCGGGCAGGTGACATTCGCGGAACTCTGGTTCCCGTTCGTGTTCATCGGCTTCGGTGTGTTGGCCGGCGTTTTCCCGTTCCACAACTGGTCGCCAGACGGCCACGTGGCCGCCCCCACGGCTGTGTCGATGATCCACGCCGGTGTGTTGATGAAGCTTGGCGCGTTTGCGGCACTGCGGGTGGGGGTGCAGTTGTTGCCCTCGGGTGCCCTGGTCCACCTACCGTGGATCGTGTTCCTCACGCTTATCAACGTGGTGTTGGGCGCGTTTATCGCCTTCCGCCAACGTGACTTCAAGTACGTGATCGGCTTCTCGTCGGTGAGTCATATGGGCCTTGTGAGTATGGGCTGGGCGTCCATGAACATCTTCGGGATGACCGGCGCAGGCTTGCAGATGTTCAGCCACGGCGCGATGACGGCGTTGTTCTTCGGTTGTGTGGGTATGGTCTACGACCGGGCACACACGCGCGACATCCCCAGTTTGGGTGGCTTCGTCCAGAAGATGCCGTGGGTGGCGATTGCGTTCATCGCAGGCGGCCTCACAAGTATGGGTATGCCGGGTTTCAGCGGCTTCGTGGCGGAGTATCCGATCTTCATCGGTTTGTTCAGCGCCTCAGAAAGCGTTACGCTGACCATCGGCTCGTTCACGCTGAGCAACTACTACTCGGTGATCGCAATTATTGCGGTGCTCGGTATCGTCATCACGGCGGCATATGTACTCAGGGTCACGCATCAGGTGTTCTTCAACAAAGAATTCGACGCAGCGCTGTATCCCGAGGTGACCGACATCGCGATCACCGACCGGGTGATTTTGTTGCTGCTGGGTGTGCCATTGATCGTGCTGGGCCTGTACCCAGACGTGATGGCACCGATGATCGAAGTGGGCATACGCCCCATCATTGCAATCCTCGGAGGTTAACTCGTGGAAGGATTTAGCTACGCGAACAGCTTCGCCGCTATCGCGCCAGAAATCGGCCTTACGATTATGGCGATGGTGATTCTGTTCTTGGACGTTTACCTGCCGGAAAGCCAGCGGCGGAACATCGCTTATGTGGCGTTCTTCGGCCTATTGGCGACGGCAGTCACACCATTGCTGTGGGCACCCAACCCCGCCGTGACCGAGGTGTGGGGCGGTATGGTACGCCACGATGGCCTCTCGCAAATCTTCAAGGTGATGGTGGTAGCAGCAGGCGCGATTACGTGCCTGCTCGCCGTGGATGTAGAGGGCCTTGGTCGCCGCGGTGAGTTCTACCTTATCATCACTGTTTCGACGCTGGGGGCTTGCCTCGTCAGCGCGGCTGGCGACCTCGTGATGGTGTTTGTCGGCCTGGAGACGATCTCCATTCCGCTGTACATCCTCGCTACCTTCCAGCGTGATGACCTGCGCTCGTCCGAAAGCGGTATGAAGTACTTCCTGTTCGGCTCGTTCGCCTCGGCGATTATGCTGTATGGCTTTAGCCTGCTGTACGGTTTCAGCGGGGCTACCCGCCTCGATGCCATTGCGGCGTTTATGGGGTCGCCGGACTTCGGTGCGAACCTTGTACCCGTCCTCAGTGCGATGCTGCTCATTCTCGTTGGGTTGGGCTTCAAGATTAGCGCAGCTCCGTTCCACTTCTGGACGCCGGACGTTTACGAAGGTGCGCCAACCCCGGTCACTGCGTTTGTGAGTGTCGCGAGCAAGGCGGCAAGCTTTGCGCTTCTGGTGCGCTTCTTCATCCTGGTCTTCCCGGTCGATCTCACCATCGGTGGGCAGGCGTTGCAGGTGTACTGGGTGCCACTCATCGCTGTGCTAGCCACCATCACGATGACGCTGGGCAACGTGCTCGCACTCCCGCAGAAGAACATCAAGCGCCTGCTAGCGTATTCGTCGGTCGCACAGGCCGGTTACGCCTTGATGGGCGTCGCGGCCATTCAGGCGCAAACCGGGCAGGGTGTCGCGGCGGTGAGCTTCTACATGTTTATGTATACCTTCACGAACCTTGCGGCCTTTGCGGTCGTCATCATCTTCAGCAACAACACCGGCAGCGAAACCATCGCTGACCTGGCTGGGCTAAGCCGCCGAAACCCGTGGCTTGCTATCGCGATGACTGTTGCGCTGTTGTCGTTGGCGGGCATTCCCCCGGCGGCAGGTTTCATGGGCAAGTTCTTCTTGTTCCAGGCTGCCGTGGAAGCGAACCTTGTGTGGCTCGCTATCGTGGGTGTGCTGAACGCGCTTGTCGCGCTGTACTACTACCTCATCGTCATCAAGGTGATGTATGTGGACCACAGCGAAGACGAAGACAAGCCGATTCCGGTATCGCCGACGTACGGCTGGGTGCTGGCCGCTACAACCGTTATCGTGCTGATTTTGGGCACTGTCGGGGCGCAGGTCGTCTTCGAATGGGCCGAGCGCGGCGCTCAGGCGTTATTCATCTAGGGCGTCGGTTGGATTTTGGTATTTGGTTGCCGTTTGTGATAATATTCACCCGATATGCTGGGGGTGGTTATGTCGAAAAAACACAAACCGGTTAAGTCTCGGTTTAGCAATTTGGCCTACACCACCCTGGCCGGACAGGCCGGTGTCGCGGCGATGGTTATTGTGTTCGGCGCGATGTTTCTGGGCCTCTGGCTGGACTCACTTGTAGGGGTCAAGGGGCCATTTACAGTAAGCCTGTTGGTGCTGAGCATACCACTTAGCTTATATACCATGCTGCGGATTGTGCTGGGAGCGATTGGGCAAATCTCGCCGCCCACACCACCACAGCGACAGTCTACTCAAGAGGAGGATTTATCCTTGGAAGATAATTTCGAAAGGAGGCCGCCAGGATGAACGAGAACCTGCGCACGGTTATCATTGCGGCCATAGCCGTCGCGATCGCGTGGTTCCTGTGCGTGTTCACGCCGTTCACACTGCTGCCCAGCCTGGGTATTTCCCCGGCAATGCCTGTCATCGAGGTTCCCGGCGAAGTTGTTTACACGTTCGGCAGCATTAACTTAACCAACACGATTATCGGGACGATTGTTTCTGATATCTTGGTGCTGCTATACGCGTTTTTGGCTTGGCGTGCAACCAAGGGTTGGACAACGGAAATTCCGGGTAAGTTCCAGGCCTGGGTTGAGGTCTTCTGGGAGGCCTACTACGACTTCTGCTACAACATTGGCGGCGAACGCTTGCGTACGACCCCGCTGCTGTGGCCCATCATCGCAACGATGTTTGTCCTCATCCTTACTGGAAATTGGCTTAAGCTGCTGCCTGGTGTCGAGTCTGTTGGGCGTATCCACTGCGCCTACCCTGGCCAGAGTGGTTATCCGCGCCAGGATGGGGCTGCACCGGGGACCTACCTGCTGTACGTGGATCGTCCCATCTACGCTGGGGACACCGCCAGTGAAGAAACCGAGAGCAGTTGCCGCCAATACCTGAGCGCTGTTGCGGGCATCGAGTATGTGCCGCTCTACAGCAGCAGTTCGGATGAAGATCATGGTGGTGAAGAGGCTGAAGAGGCCGCTGCCACCGAGGGCGAAGAAGCTGAAGCCACTGCTACTGATGGCGACGCAGAAGCTGAGGAAAGCGCTGTTGAAGAAGAAGCGGCTGAAGAGTCTGCTCTTGCAGGTATCCGCCTTGTGGTCGAGGAAGAACCGGTAGACGAAGAAGCGGCGGGTGCGTTTGAAGCTGCCGTGGCTGCCGCACTTGTTGCTGCCGATGACGCGACCGATGGCGAGGTCGACCTTGAGTTGCTGGCGGCTGCCGAGACTGCCTTCGACACACTAGAAGCGCCGAGTGACGAAGCGCAGGCTGAGCTAGAGGCACTACAGCTCGCGACTACCCAGGCCATTTACCCCGATGCGTACTTCGCGCTGGACTCTGGGGAGCTTGAGAGTGGCCGCATTGCGCCGTACATCTTCACAATTACGCCGTTTGTGCGCGGCCCCGCGACTGACCTGAGCTTCACGTTTGCGCTGGCTATCTTCGCGGTGGTTCTGGTACAGGTTTACGGCGTGTGGGCACTGGGCCCGGCATACTTCTTCAAGTTTGTGAACTTCCCGGCGCTTGCGAACATCGGCAAGAACCCGATTGGCGGCATCGACTTTGTCGTGGGCTTGATCGAAATCATTTCTGAAATTGGTAAGATCGTCAGCCTGGCATTCCGCTTGTTCGGTAACCTGTTTGCCGGTGGTATCGTGTTGATGGTGTTCCCGTTCTTGCTTGCGCTTGTTGTCCCGGGTGTGATGATCGGTCTTGAGATCATCATCGGCTTGGTACAGGCGCTGGTGTTCGGTGTATTAACGTTGGTGTTCTCCGTGCAGGCGATGGAAGCCCACCACGGCGACGACCACGACGACCATCACTAATTTAAAATCTAACGCACTTCACCAAATAAGGAGTAACAACACAATGGAAGGTTTGGAAATCGGTCTCAAGGCAATCGGCGCGGGTCTCGCAATGATCAGTGCCATCGGCCCGGGTATTGGTATCGGTATGCTGGCACAGGGTGCGATGCAGGCCATTGGCCGCAACCCAGACGCCGCAGGCGCTATCCAGACGAACATGATTCTCGCAATCGTGTTTACCGAAGCTATCGCGATTTACGCGCTCGTGGTTTCGCTGCTTATCGTCTTCGTGCTCTAACCCAGGGGCAAAAGACGATATGCGTATGAAGACCAGAGCACTTTTGCTCACGCTGCTGGCCATGCTGGTTTTCGTCCCGGCTGCACTTGCCGTGGAAGAAACAGGTAGCCCGCTGGCCGCGCTGGGTATCAACGGTGGCTTTCTGCTAGCGCAGACGTTCAACTTCTTGCTTATGGGTGGTTTGCTGTACGCCTTGCTCTTCAAGCCGATGGGCAACATGCTGGACGCTCGTGCTGAGAAGATCAAGAAGGGCCTGGACGACGCCGCACAGGCCGCCAACGCCCGTCGCAATGCAGAGGCCGACATCGAGCAGATCAAGGCTGAGGCCCGTGCCGAGTCGCAGAAGGTCATCAGCGAAGCGCGTACCCGCGCCGAAGAGCTTGAGAAGTCTCTGCGGACCGAAGCTGAAGAAGAAGCGCAGAAGATTCGTGAGAACGCCCGCACCGCTGCCGAGCAGGAGCGCAACCAGCAGTTGGACAGCCTGCGCAGCCAGGTTGCAGCCATCGCGATTGCCGTATCCAACCGCCTTATCGGCGAATCGCTCGACGAGGGCAAGCAGCAGGAGCTGGTGAACGACTTCTTCACCAAGGTCCCCACAGATGCTAAGTCCCTGGGTGGTTCCGTCGAAGTTGTGAGTGCCATGCCGCTCTCCGACGACGAACTGAACCGCATCAAGGGCGAGATTGGTGCCGATTCGGTGACCAATCGTGTGGACCCGAACATCCTCGGTGGTTTGGTGCTGCGCACCGAAGATCGCGTGGTGGATGGCAGTGTTCGCACTGGCCTAGACGACATCGCTGGCAGCCTGAACTAGCCTGCGAGCGAACCGCAACATCCTAACGCGCCAGGGGTAACCCTGGCGTGTTTTGTTTTCGCTAGGGTACACTCTGCCGCGTTTGCACGGCTGAAGGTTGCCTTACCCATGGAGCCAACTGTGAAGTTCGACGATTTGCTTGCTCACCTTTCAATTTCTGTGTCGGGTGGCGATATACCCGTTACTGCCCCGGTTGTCGAGGATAGCCGCGCGGTGCAACCCGGCAGTGTCTTCGTTGCGCGGGTAGGCGCCAGTGCGGACGGGCACGCGTACATCCCGCAGGCGATCGCCAATGGGGCCGTCGGTGTGGTCGGCACTCGGCCAATGCCTGGCCTTAGCGTGCCTTACGCGCAAGTTGCGGACACGCACACGGCCCTGGGTATCCTCGCAGCGGCATATCATGGTTTTCCTTCACGCAAGCTAACCGTCATCGGTGTAACTGGCACCGACGGCAAAACGACGACAAGCACGCTTATCCACAGTATTTTGCGTGCCTCACCGAATGCGCGTGCGGGTCTCATCAGCACGATTGCCGCCGATTACGGCGACGGCGTTACGGCGGATACAGGCTTGCATGTGACTTCCCCGGGCGCGCCGCAGTTGCAGGCCATTCTCGCCGATATGGCCGAGCGCGGGCTAACGCACGCTGTTGTGGAGACGACGAGCCATGGATTGGCGCAGGGTCGCCTCAGCGGGGTCGATGTGGACATCGCGGTGCTGACGAATATCACACACGAGCACCTCGACTTCCACGGGACGTGGGAAAACTACCGCGCGGCGAAGGCGATGCTCTTCGAAATGTTGATGCAGTCTGAGCGAACCCCCGGCCAATCGAAAGTCGCCGTCATCAACGCCGATGACCCCAGCGCAGACTTGTTCGCCGCTATCGGTGCCGAGGAGCGTGTGTGTTTCGGCCTTGGCGATACCGCCGATGTCCGCGCAACCAATATCCGCTATTTGCCGGACAAAACCACCTTCAGCGTGAATGGTGAACCCTTCGACCTTTACCTCACCGGGCCGTTCAACGTGTACAATGCGCTCGCAGCGATCGGCGCGACGCGTGCCGGGCTGCGAATGCGGCTCGATACGATACGCGCGGGGTTGCAGGCTGTACAGGCGATATCGGGCCGCATGGAGCGCATCGACGAGGGGCAGAGCTTCACGGCCATCGTCGATTTTGCGCATACGCCGAACGCGCTCAAGAACGCGCTGGAAGCAGGCCGCGAAATGCTCCCCGAAGGCAAACGTTTGATCACCGTATTCGGTAGTGCAGGCCTGCGCGACCAGCAGAAGCGCCGCATGATGGCCGAAATCGCGGCGCAACGAGCCGACGCCACCGTGTTGACCGCCGAAGACCCACGCACCGAATCGTTGGACGACATTTTGCAGGAGATGGCCGAGGGTTGCGTGTCACAGGGTGGCATCGAAGGGGAGACGTTCTTCCGCGTGCCAGACCGTGGGCAGGCGCTCTACGAGGCATGCCGTATGGCAGGGGCGGGCGATATTGTCATCGCCTGCGGCAAAGGCCACGAGCAGAGTATGTGCTTCGGTGAAACAGAGTATCCATGGGACGACCGGGAAGCGATGCGGGCCGCGCTGCGGGGCGAACCGTTACGTACCTTGCCTACAGCCTCGTGAGTGTATGAGTAAGGGTTGTAAGGTTGTTTACGATTTGTGGTAAAATGCACCCGCTTGAGGAGAAAGCGCCATGACAGACCTGGGTGTTGTGATTCTCAATTGGAATACCCGCGATTACCTGCGACGGTGTCTTCAAACGGTATTCGCGAGCGAAGGTGATTTCTCCTACCGGGTTCTGGTCGTCGACAATGCCTCGTCGGACGATAGTGCGGCGATGGTACATGAGGAGTTCCCTCAGGCGGAACTCATCGTCAACGACGGGAATCTTGGTTTCCCAGGCGGGAACAACGTGGGCCTGCGAGCGTTTGGTTACGCCGAGGGGGGGCGCCCGGCGGCGGCCCCGCGTTATGCGCTGCTGCTTAACCCGGACACCGAGGTGCCGCCCAATGGGTTGTACGAGATGGTCCGGTATATGGATAGCCGACCAGAAATCGGCGTTGCTGGCCCGAAGCTCATTTTAAAGGATGGTAACCTGGACATGGCTTGCCGCCGGAGCTTCCCGACACCTGAGGTAGCGTTCTATCGATTTTCTGGCCTGTCCCGCCTGTTTCCGTCCAGCCCACGTTTTGGTCGGTACAACATGACGTTCGCCGACGAAGATGTGGAACTCGAAGTCGATTCGGTGGTGGGCGCGTATATGCAAGTGCGCCGCGAGGCCATCGAGGCCGTTGGATTGCTGGACGAAACGTTCTTTATGTACGGAGAGGACTTAGATTGGGCGTATCGGATCAAACAGGCGGGGTGGAAGGTCTACTATCATCCAGGGGTCACCGTGCTCCACGTGAAGCGAGCCGCCAGTCGGCAAAGTCGCCGAGCACAACACGAGTTCTACAGGGCAATGCTTATCTTCTATCGGAAGCACTACCGAGCGAACACCCCCCTGTGGATGCACAGCCTGGTGCTACTGGCCCTACTACTGAAGGGCGGGCGCGCAATCTGGCGGGAAGTTCGTCTCGTCAGCGGGGGCGGCGCAGCCTAAAGTTCTTCCTCAGCCTCCTCGTTCCCCTCTCCGATGTGGTCATGCTGGCAATTGCGTTTGTGCTGGGGTACTTCGGGCGGCTGTACCTGCCATTTTTCACACGTCCGCTGCCCGGTAACTTCCCACCCCTTACCGACTACCTAGCAACGATGGTCCTCACCATCCTCACCGTGATGATGGTGTTTTACCTCGCACGCTTATATCACCAATCTCGCACCATCAGCCGTATAGACCTTGTACGCGATGTGTTGGGCATG
Source organism: uncultured Anaerolineaceae bacterium (assembly GCA_964434365.1). Taxonomy (GTDB): domain Bacteria; phylum Chloroflexota; class Anaerolineae; order Aggregatilineales; family Phototrophicaceae; genus CAYSVE01. The sequence goes on from CAYSVE010000058.1 coordinate 14,753, forward strand.
GTAACGATTGGCTCCGTGATCGCATACGGCTCGCAAGATTTCCTGTTCAAGAACACACACTTCGAAGTCGACTACCCGCACTCTATGTTCATCT
>CAYSVE010000059.1:0-14845 GCA_964434365.1 uncultured Anaerolineaceae bacterium
CGGGTCCCCCGAGACCTTCTGTACCGACCACTGGCGCTGCCGCTTCGAAGCGATATACAAAGGGCAGGCCGTAGGCCAACAGCAGATCATCGAACTGTTGCAGCGGGTTCACGATCATGGCTTCGACATCATCAAAACAGAGCAGCTCTACACCTTCGATGGTGAACCCGGTTACTCGCTGGGGCACGGGCAGTAGGCAACACCCGAAGCGGCCTGCCGCCCAACGTGCATGAGCTTATGCGCTCGTTTCTGGCTCGGTCACGCGGTTGTTCATCTGCACCAGCCACTCGACGATAGGCGCGGTGTGTTGCGCATGGGCGAAGGCCGTTTCGACGATCGCCGACGACGCTACCACCTCCGGCGGTATGTTCGGTTAGTGGGTGCCGAGGCTCTTGTGGCGCAGCAGGTCGGCGCGGGGGTGGGCGGCGTCGTAGCCACGGGGGACGCGCTTATACTCGCGGCCCATCACGGGGTAATCGTCATCGAAGACCGCCTCGGCGGCGGCTTGCAGCGCCGGGCCGCGTTGCTCGTCGTCTACGGCCTCACGATAGGCTTCCAACTGTGCCTTGCTGAAGCCGTACAGCCCGGCGTATACCCGCGCCCCCTCGGCATCGATATGAACGAAGTAGCCGGGGTTTTCCATCTTCTTGCGGTTGCCCCGCCAGAAGAAGATGCCCAGGTTCGTTTTGTAGGGCGTTTTGTCCTTGCTGAAGCGCGTATCGCGGTAGATGCGCATGAGGCTGCCGCTGCCGTTGGTCCGCAGGTCGTAGGTGATGTCGTCGTGCAGGGTGTGCAGGCGCTCACCGAACACACCAATGAATTCGAGCGCGGGGTTCAACAGGTGCTCGGTGTAGGTGGGTTTGTTTGCCTCGAACCACTCGCGATTGTTGTTCTGTTGCAGGTTGGTCAAAAATTGCAGCCCAGCCACGGGGAAGCCGGAGAAGTTGGTCATGCGGATGTCCTTCGCTCAAATGTTCGCTATGGGTATTTAAAGCGAGTAGAACATAAATGTCAAGCCGTTGATTTTTAGTCGGGCAGCGCCTATGCTGTACCGATACACCGTTTTGCAAAGCATCGACATGAGTAAACGACGCTACAACCAATTTTGCCCGCTGGCCTACGCCCTCGATGTTGTAGGCGACCGCTGGACGCTGCTCGTCGTCCGCGAGTTGTTGCTGGGGCCGCGCCGCTTTAAGGATTTGCAGACCGGCCTGCCGGGTATGGGCACCAACCTGCTTAGCGACCGCCTGAAAACGCTCGAAGTGAGCGGTGTTATCGTGCATCGCAAGTTGCCACCGCCCGCCGGGGCCGCCGTCTACGAATTGACCGGCTATGGGCGCGGCCTGCAACCGACGGTGGAGGCGCTTAGCATGTGGGGGATGCAATTGCTGCCCCCACAACTGCCCGCCGATGACTACATCGGCGTGGTGCCTGCGCTGTGTGCCTTGCGTGTGCTGCCGCGCAAACCATCCCCCGACGCCGTCCTGGAATTCCACATGGATGACGAGGTGCGCCGGGTGGCGCTGTCCGACGGCGAAATCATCATCGACGCTGACACCCCCCCCACCGCCACGTTCGCGCTACAACCCCGCCTGTTGCTAGAACTCATCGCCGGGCAAACCGCGATTTCGGCGGCGCTTGCACAAGGTAGTTTACAGATCATCCACGGCGAAGTTGCTATACTGAATGCGTTCATCGACGCATTTGAGGTGCAAGCAACATGACCGAAGTAACCTGGCTGGTGCCGCTGCTGTTGATCCCGGGGGTGGCACTCCTTATCATGTCGACATCCGTTCGGTTTGGGCAGGTGCGCGACGAAGTCCACTATCTGTTCGACCGCATGCACATCGTGCCCCCCATGTTCCTCGATGGCCTGTACCAGCGCGCGCGCTACTACAGGAACTCGCTGATTGGCCTGTATTTCGCGGTGGGCTGCTTCGCGACAGGCAGCATCCTCGGCGCAGTTGTCGACTTTATGCGCGGCAATGTGGACTTCGTGGTGCTGGTGTTCACCGCCCTGGGTATCGGCGGGTTGTTGTACGCCTCGGTTACCCTCATCCGCGAGTCGTACCTGTTGCTAGAGGTCATCGAACAGCATATCGACGAAATTCGCGTCGAAACTGGTAAACAGGCAGAATATTAAACAAAGTGTCTTCAGCCTGGGGCCCGAACGCGCAAAGCCAGGCACACATCGCATCGATGCAATGAGGTAGCCTCATGGCAACAATTCTCATCGTCGACAACAACCTTGCGGACAGCCTAACCTACCGCATGTTTCTGCAACAAGCTGGCATGGCCTACGACGTGCTCGAAGCCAGCACCGGGCGCGAGGCGCTCGCCCTCGCCACCGACCCCGAGCCAGATTGCATCTTGCTGAAATACGACCTCCCCGATATGAACGGCCTGGAGGTGCTCGCGCAACTTGGCGGGCTAGCGGGCCGGGTGGTGCTCGTCACGGGTGTCAACGATAAGTCGATCGCCCTGCGTGCAATGCGTTTAGGGGCCGGCGATTTCCTCTACAAAGGCGACATCACACCGCAAAATCTCACGCGGGCAGTCCAACTGCTGCTGGGTAACCGCTCGTCGCCGCGCCCGATGCCGCTGAAGGTCGCCTATGTGCACAGCGATGCCGATAACCTATACCTAATTCAGCAGGCGCTGCAAGACTACCCCTTCGGGTTGGTCGGCGTGGAATCGCGCGCGCAGCTTACCAAGGTGATCGACAACTGCGATGTGCTCCTCGCCGAACTGGACACCCCCGATTTCCCCAGCCTGTCGATACTCGATTTCGCGCAGGCGCACGCCCAGGTGCCCGTAGTGATACTTGCCGCCGAGCCGAGCGTTCACCTGGCCGTCGAAAGTTTGAAGCGCGGCGCAACCGATTTTCTCTCCTTCGATGACGCCGACCGCGTTCGCTTGCCAGACTGCATCCAGCACGTGTATGTCTCGCTACAGGCCGAGCTACGGCAAGCCGAAGCCGAAGCCGCCCTGCGCACCGCAAACGCTCGCCTGCGCACTGTCTTCGACGCTTCGCCCGATGCCGTGCTCATCGCGATTCGCGAAACCGGGCAAATCGTCGCACACAACGAGCGCGCGGTGACGATGCTCGGCTACCCCAGCGAGTGGTTCGCTGCCCACACCATCGCCGATGTCGAGCGAGGCCTGGACTACGAGACCGATGCCGACCCAACCTACATCCATCACATCAATACTGCCGACGGAATCCCGATTCCTATCGAGGCGACGTTTGCCTTTATGGATTGGGGCGGCACCCCGGCGGTGCTCGCCTTTTTGCGCGATGTCACCGAACGCGAGCAGGCGCTCGACCTGTTGGACGAAAACCTGCACGAACTCGTGCGCAGCAACCAGGACCTCGAAACCTTCGCGTACGTCGCCTCGCACGATTTAAAGGCCCCCCTTCGTGGGATCACCGGCCACCTCGAACTCCTCGTTCGTCGCTACGGCCACCAGCTAGACGACCGCGCAATGGGCTTCGTCGGCATGGCCGTGGATAACGCCAAGCGCATGGACCAACTCATCGAAGGGATACTGGCGTACTCGCGCGTCAACCGCGACGACACCCTCGTGCGCCCGGTCGACATCGACCGCGTTCGCGAGCGCGTGATGGGCCTGCTCGGGCAGTATTTGGCCGAGGCTTCGGCAACCGTCAACTGGGGGCCGATGCCCACCGTGCTCGGCTACGAGACGCAACTCGGCCAACTCTTCCTGAACCTCATCAACAACGGCGTGAAGTTTCATCGTCCCAATGTGCCGCCCGTCGTCGATATTTCCGCACAGCTAACCGGCGAAATGTGGACGTTCAGCGTGCACGACAACGGCATCGGTATCGCCCCAGAGCACCATCATCGGGTGTTTGCCTTGTTCCAGCGCCTACACACCGTCGACGAATACGAGGGGGCCGGCATCGGGTTGGCCTTGTGCCAGCGCATTGTCGAGCGGCACGGTGGGAAGATAGACCTTGAATCGACGGTGGATGAGGGGACGACGTTCTACTTCAGCCTGCCCGCAGTCATGAAAAGAAATTCATAAGCACAAGTTGGTAAACCGTATATAATTTGGGTTGCCGAAGGATAAATTTCAGACTTGGAGCAATCCTATGCCAGCGAATTATCAATATATTGCCGACCTTACCGTTCCAGATGATATGCAGATTACGGCAGGCTCCACGTTCATCAAGACGTGGCGTGTGAAGAACACTGGCGACGTTGCCTGGGATAACAACTTCACCCTGCGTTTCGAAAAAGGCGTGGCCATGACGCCGAAGACGACACAGCCGTTGCCAGCGTGTGCCCCCGGCGAAGAGGTCGACATTTCGTTAAGTTTAACGGCCCCCACCGAGCAGGGAACGCACTTTGGCGACTGGTGGTTCTACGATGCGGCGGGCAATCGCTTTGGTCAAATCATCTACTTGCGTTTAGTTGCCACACCACAGGTCACCCCCATACTCGATGGGGCCTTTGTCGCCGACATCACGATTCCTGACGACACCGTTGTACCCACGGGGAAGGTGTTCACGAAGGTGTGGCGGGTACGCAACAATGGCAACATACCCTGGGAACCTGGCTTCAAGTTTGTACACACCAACGGCGAGGCGATGACCGGCATCACCAGTATCAGCCTTCCGCAAACGATGGTGGGGGCTACCGCCGAAATTTCTATCGACTTCACGGCACCGCAGCGCGTGGGTACCGTATTTAGCGACTGGCGCTTTACCGACCCGGCAGGGAACCAGTTCGGCGAAATCATCTATGTGCGGGTAAACGCGCAAAACATCGAATCGGCCAACTCCAGCAAGCCGACGGTGGGCGTAAGCGGCAACGACATCCTCGATGGCACCTGGGCCGCCGACGTGACCATCCCCGACGACATGCAAATGCAGCCGGGCGAAGCCTTCACGAAGATATGGCGCGTGCGCAACACCGGCACTGCTGCATGGGGTAAGGGCTTCACGCTGCGGTTTGTGGGCGGCCTCGCCCAAACCAACACCACCGAAGTCCCGCTCCCCGAAGCCGCACCCGGCAGCGAAGTGTTGGTTTCGGTAGACCTCACCGCGCCGAAGGAACCCGGTATGGCCTACGGCGACTGGAAGTTCTTCGACGCAAGCGGCAACCCGTTCGGCGACATGGTGTACTGGCGGGTGCAGGTGCAGGGCGGCAACGGCAGCAGCACCGGGGCCAGCAGCGGCAGCATCGCCTCTGGCAGCGCCACTACTACCGGCCAGAGCAGCACAAGCGGCAGCAGCTTCACCACGAACCCCGCCCTCACTGCCGAAAAAGGTAAGTTCGACCACATGCCGATTATGGCCCCGGCACCGTTCTTCAGCCAATGGGATAGCCGCTGGGCGAACACCAGGCTCGGCAGCAGCCCGTCCATCACCATTGGCATGTGGGGTTGCATGATGACCTCCAACGCGATGTTTGCCGCCTACAAGGGCAAGGACATCGACCCCGGGCGGTTGAACTCGCTGATGATCCAGAAAAGTGTCTTCTGGCAGGGCTACTTCACCCCCTTCGACACGGCCAGCCGTGTTTACCCCGACATCCAGTTTATGGAGCACGTCGACAAACCAGCGGCGGGCACCGTAACGAAGATCAACCAATGGCTCGCCGAAAAGGTGCCCGTGCTCGTCAACGTGGACCAGAACCCGAAGACAGCCTACAACTCCAACAACGAACAACACTGGGTGGTTATCGTCGGCAAAAACGGCGACGACGACTACCTCATCAACGACCCCGCCGAGAAGACCGAGGGCGTCATCTCGCTGATGGAAAAGTACGGCTACCAGGGTAGGCCGGTTTGGGAGGCGATTCAGCAGGCGGTGTTCTACCGTTAAGCGCGTTTTGCGGGTAAGTTGCCGCCAGGGGCCTCATCACCGAGGCCCTTTTTGTGTTATATGGCTAACCCTGCCCCACATCGGCGACCCATGTTGCCAGCCGCCCCGCTAATTTTGGTGATTTTCCACAAGAATGTGTAAGCTATTCAGGTACATAAATGGGAAGGGCCACCCCCTCCTTAGCGACTATCATCGTGGCTGCGGGTGAGTCCGTGCTTATGCGTTGCTCTCAGTAACTACCGCACACCTGCCCTGCCGCACCCTGAGATGCCGCGCAACCACTTCCATACACCTTACGAAAGGACCTTTTTCTCATGAAGAAATGGACGTTTGTTGCGCCGCTGCTAGTGGTGGTGCTCGCGCTGACGTTCGCGCCGGTGATGGCGCAAGACGGCGGCGAACTCAACATCTGGTCGCGTTTCGCGACCGATGACCCACAGGTTGCCAGCGACCGTTGGATGGTAGGCCTGATGGAGGACTTCGCCGAGGGAACCGGGAACACCTCCACCAATACCTTCTATCCCTTCGACCAGATTAACGCGACGCTGAACGTCGCCGTGCAAAGCGGTGTGAACGTGCCGGACGTCTCCTACGTCGATACGCAGCAGTTGGGTTTCTTCAACGTCAACGGCACCCTTACCGACATCACCGACTTCGTCACCAGCGCCGACTGGTTCGATGACCTCGACCCGGTCGCCCTGCAAACCTGCACCACGCCCGATGGCGTTATCCTCTGCGTGCCGGTGACCAGCGCCAACTTCTACATGTACTACTGGACCGACGCCTGGCCGGACGGCTTCCCGGAGACCACCACCGAGTTCCTCGAAGAAGCCCCGGCAGTGCTCGAAGCCGGGTACTTCCCGGTCACGTTCAAGGGCGCTGAGGGCGCATCCGTCGAGCGTGTATACGCCAACCTCATGCGCTCCTACGGTGCGACCCTCGCCGGCCCCGATGGCGAAGCGACCTGGGCCAGCCCAGAGAGCGTCGAGGCGATCCAGTTCGTCCGCGACATCTTCGATGCCGGTTTCGTCCCTGAGGTCGCCCTCGCGCCGCAGTTCGAGTTCGAAGAGCCGTTTAAGCAGGGGCAGGCCGGTGGCTTCATCGCGGGTACCTTCTCCTACGTATACCTCACGCCGCTCATCGCGCCCAGTGGCGAAGTCTTCGAAGAGGAAATCACGGGCGAGTTCGACAGCAACGCCATTTCCGTCGGCGATGCCTTCGACGCCGGTGAAATCGCCTATGCGCCGCCGTGGCGTGCCCCCGATGGCATGCCCTTCTCGCAGATCAACGCCGAGGCGTGGGCCATTCCGTTCGGCAGCGAAAACCCCGAACTGGCGCTGGAATACCTCGACTTCCTGATGCAGACCGACCAGAACGTCGCCGTGGCGATTGCCAACGGTCAGCTTCCGACGCTGATGAGCGCCCAGGAAGACCCGGCCTTCGAGACGGTGTACTGGCAAACGGCTATCGAGTATCGCACCGAGTTCGGCGCAGCGCCCCCGGCCTGGCTGGACTACGACAGCGCGCTTCGTCTGCTGAGCACCGCCGTGGTGAACATCATCACCGACCCGAACGTGGACATCATGGAAGAGTTGATGGACGCGCAGGAAGAATACAACCTCGGCCTGGAAGCCCTCTAGGCGTCGATTGTGTTTAGCTGCCGGGCGGCGCGCTAAAGGGCCGCCCGGCCCGCTTGTTTGTGTTAGCAGGAAGCTCCCCCCACATGGCAGACATATCCGTCTCAAAAAAAGTAAACCCGAAAGCGACGACAGCACGAAGCGGCGCATCGCGCGGGCGGCCAGGGTACAACAAATTTTTGCCCCTGGCGTTTTTGTTGCCATCGATTGTGGTGCTGTTGCTGTTTCAGTTTGCCCCGGCACTGTACGCTGTCTGGTTGAGCATGACCCGGCTACGGCGCGGCCAGGCGGAGTTCATCCGCTTTACGAACTATCAGTTGTTATTCCGCACTGGCAGCTTCATCGAAGGCTTGGTGAACACGGCGGTCTACGCCTCGTCGTTCGTCATCGCGACGCTTATCATCGGTATGTTCCTCGCGCTACTGTTGAACCAGCGCGTGAAGTTCACCGGCTTCTACCTTGTGTTGATCTTCGTCCCGTGGGTGCTCAGCGATGTGGTGGCGGGTACCATGTGGCGCTGGATGTTCCAGCCGAATTACGGCATTGCCCAGGAGTGGCTCTCTAACTACTTCGGCGTTGGGTCACTATATACCGACCCCGACGGTGCGATGTTCATCGTGATTGTGGCGTCGGTGTGGCAAGCGTTACCCTTCACGACGATTTTATCGCTGGGGGCGTTGCAAACCGTCCCGAAGGAAATTATGGAGGCCACCGCGCTAGACGGGGCAGATCGTTTGCGGCGCTTCTGGCTGGTCACATTGCCGATCATACGGCCTACGCTGCTCGTGATGGTGCTGCTGGTGTCCATCCGCGCGATCAACTCCGTTGGCCTCATCTTCACGACCACGCGCGGCGGGCCGGGCATCTCCACGCAGACAGCGTCGGTGTACCTGCTCGTGACAGGGTGGCAGCAGGGTAAGTTCGGGCAGGGCGCGGCGGTATCGGTGATTATGCTCGGCATCAACCTCGTACTGACGTTGGTTTACCTCAGCATTATCGGTCGCCAGGTTGTGGAGGACTAAGCACGATGAATATGGTTAACAAGCCCTGGGTTCGCCGCTTCGATGCGATTAGCACGCACATCATCCTGGCGACGTTTAGTATTCTCGCGCTGTTCCCGGTGTTTTACACGTTGATGACCTCGTTCAAAACCGGTGAAGGCGTCATCACCGACCCACCAACCTTCTTCCCAGAGCATTGGTCGCTCGATGGCTACCGCGCGGTGTTGTTCGAAAGCAAGATGCTGCGCGTGTACCTGCCGAACACCTTCATCAACTCTAGCTTTTCGTCGATTCTCGTTGTGACGCTGGCCTCGCTGGCCGCGTATACCTTTTCGCGCTACAAATTCCGGGGTAGCCGCGTGCTCGAACTCGTCATCCTCGGCGTGATGATGATCCCCGCGCTCACGTTTATCATTCCGTACTACCGGGCAGCGGGTAACCTCGGCCTGCTGAACACCCACACCTTTATGGTCGGGGTGTTTACCGGGTGGGGCTTACCCTTCGCTATTTGGATTATCAAGTCATTCGTCGATGCCATCCCCAAGGAACTCGAAGAAGCAGCGCTCATCGACGGCTGTACGCCGTTCCAGGCGTTGCGCTTCGTGGTTGTGCCGTTGGCGATGCCCGGCATCCTCGCGGCGGGTTTGCTGGTTTTTGTCGATACGTGGAACGAGTTCTTGCTGAGTGTGGTGCTGCTCAGCGGCGACGCGCGCCCGGCGACGGTCGGCCTCTACGACTTCCAGAGCCAGTACGAAATCGCCTACCAGGTGTGGACGGCGGCGTGTATCGTCATCGCCACGCCGGTGCTCATCATCTTCCTCACACTACGCAAGTATTTCTTCTCTGCGATGTTGCAGGGGGCAGTTAAAGGGTAGCTGAGTAAGCATCTGTGAGGTAGACTGTAAGAGGAGCTATTTTAATCAAACTCTCAGAAAAACGATTTTAGTGCTAATAGGGGGCATACTGTATGAGCATGAGTTCCACTATCGCGTTGGGACTGTACCACGAAGCAGCCAGAGCTTTCGCCGACGATAAGCTTGATCATGGTGCTCAGTTATGCCAGCGAGTGTTGGGTTGGCTCGATGATATGCCCGTGGACGGCGGTGAATACGACCGCCTCCGCGTGCGCACTATCGGGCTGATGCTGTGGCAAAAAAGCCAGCTCGCACAAAAACCCAGCATGATCGAATGCCAGCAGCTCGAAGCGCTGGCCATCGCCGCCGAGGAGGCTGCGGCGCGTACCCGCGACCCGTTCCTCATTGCGCACGCGCGCCACGTCCACGGGATGCTGTACATCCTCACGCGGGGCCTAGAAAAAGGCGTCGCCACCATGCGCGAGGCCTTCCAACTGGCCGAAGAAACCGGCGACTCGGCCCTCATGTACCGCATTGGCAGCGACCTCGGCTTCCTCAGTGGGGGGCAAAACCTGTTCCAATCGCTCGAATTGATGCGGCGCATGTATGCGCTCTACGAGAGCGGCATCGCCGATAGCGCCGACCCGCTGGAAAAACGCCTGATGAACCGGCAGTTCTTGCAACTCAAGGGCCGCATGGGCGTCATCATGTTCGACCTCGGCGATATCAAAGGTGGCCTGGAATGGATGGAGCGCAGTTGTGGTAGCCTCGCGGGGACGCGCCTCGCCGCCGATTGTTACCGTGTGCAGCCCTACATGGCGATGGGGCTGTTCGAGGAGGCCGAGGTCATCCTCAAGCGCGTCGTCGAGGGCAAAGCGCCTGCCGAAATGGACAGTTGGGGCCTGTACAATTTGTCTCTGCTGGGCAAGTTGTACCTGGAGTGGGGCCGCGTGGAAGACGCCGCCCGCCCGCTCATCGAAAGCTGGCGTTACACCGCGCCGACGGACATCAGTTGGCTCGTCACGCTCGTGAGCAACTACTACACCGAACTGCTGCTGCACCCAGATTCGCTCTACCACGATCCGCGCCGCGCGCTAGCACTCGCGGTCAACAACGAGCGTTATGCCCTCGAGCGCGGTTGGAACCGCAGTGTGGTGATGGCGCTCGTCTTGCAAAGCCAGGCCTACCGTGCGACGGGGCGTTTGCCGCAGGCCGTCGCCAAAAGTGCCGAAGCGGTCGCGTTCCAGGGGCAGTTCCGCACGTTGCCCGCCGTCCGTGCCGAAGAAGTGCTGTTCAACCACGGCATACTGCTGCGCGAAAGCGGTAGCCCCACCGCGCGCACGTACCTCAGCGCGGCATACGACGTGCTGCTGAGCAAACTTGCCTCCATCGAGGATGAGGCGCACCGGCAATCGATGCAGGAGCGGGTGGCAATTAGCCGCGCAATTTTGGCCGAGGCACGCGCCGTCCAGCACTAGGTTATCGGCTATGCGATAACCGATTTTAGAACCCGAACTGTGTCGGGGCGAGGCCATGCCTCGCCCGATCTTTTATGTTATCCCATTAGCAGCGCAAACAACCTAAACGTCGAACTCCACGCCCTGCGCGAGCGGAAGCTCCGTGCTGTAGTTGATCGTGTTCGTTTGCCGACGCATGTAACCCCGCCACGCATCCGAGCCGCTCTCGCGCCCGCCGCCGGTTTCCTTCTCGCCGCCAAACGCGCCGCCGATTTCTGCGCCGCTGGTGCCGATGTTCACATTGGCGATCCCACAATCGGACCCCGCGTGGCCCAGGAAACGCTCCGAGGTGAGCAGGTTCGTCGTGAAGATTGCGCTGCTGAGGCCCTGCGGCACCCCGTTATGCATCTCGATGGCGTCGTCGATCGTATCGTAGTCCATGATGTACAGGATGGGTGCGAAGGTCTCATCGCATACGAGCGGGGTTTGCTTCGGCATGCGGATGATCGTCGGCTGCACGAAGTTCGGGCCGAGTTCTGGCATACGCCCGCCACCCGTGAGCACCTCGCCGCCTTGCGCCTGCGCCGCCTCGACGGCGGCCATCATGTTATCGACCGCTGCGCTGTTCGCCAACGGCCCCATGAGCGTGCCCGCGTCCGTCGGGTCACCGACCGGCACGCTCTCGTAGGCCTTCACGAGGCGCTCCGTCAGTTCATCGACGACGCCCTTCTGCGCGATGATGCGTCGGGTGGAGGTGCAGCGCTGCCCAGCCGTGCCCACCGCGCCGAAGGCGATGCCACGCACGGCGAGGTCGAGGTTCGCGTCTTCGGTGACGATGATGCCGTTGTTCCCACCCAGTTCGAGGATGCTGCGGCCCAACCGCGACGCGACCGCCGCCGCGACGTGCTTGCCCACCCGAATGCTGCCCGTAAAGCTGATGAGTGGCAGGCGGGCGTCGTTGATCATCCGCTCGGCGACGGTGGCGTTTTCGCCCACGACGAGGTTGAACACGCCGCTCAGGCCGTGGTCGGCCATCACCTGCTCACAGATTTTCGTCGTCGCAAGGGCCGTCAGCGACGATGACGGCGACGGCTTCCAGATCATCGTGTCGCCGCACACCGATGCAAGGGCCGCGTTCCAACTCCACACCGCGTAGGGGAAGTTGAACGCCGTGATGATGCCGATCGGCCCGAGGGGGTGCCACTGCTCGTACATGCGATGGCCGGGGCGCTCGCTGTGCATCGTAAGGCCATAAAGTTGCCGGCTGAGGCCCACCGCAAAGTCGCAGATGTCGATCATCTCCTGCACTTCGCCCAGGCTCTCCGTCGTGATTTTGCCCACCTCCATCGTGAGCAGGTCGCCCATCGGCTCTTTGTACTCGCGCAGGGCGTTGCCCAAATCGCGGATCACCTCGCCGCGCTTCGGTGCCGGCACCATCCGCCACGTTTTGAACGCCGCCTCCGCGCCCGCTACGACCGCGTCGTATTCGCCTTCGTTGGCCTGGACGATGCTGGCGATGGGGTCGCCGGTGGTCGGGTTGTAGCTGACGAGTTCTGCGCCGCTGGTTTGCACCCAGCCATTGGCACCGAACGCGCCGGAGTTTTTGTCGGTTAAGCCGAGCTTATCGAGAACTGCATTCGCTGTGATAACCATATTGTGCTCCTGTCCGATATTTGACCACCGAGGATACTGCGGTGGTATCCCCCATGCAACACTCACTGTCGATAACCACACCACAACAGGGCTGTTGCGTTACAATGAGCGTAATCATTTTTCTGTCGTCGATTGAGAGATCCAAGAATGGCACCCATGCGTATCACAATAATCGGATTTATCCTCGCCCTGCTCACCACCGTTAGTTTTGCGAGCGCCCGGCAATCCACCGATTTGCTGTACACCTGCAACAACGACGGCCAGGCCCCATATCTGTTCTTCTTCGCAGAGTTCAGCGAGGGCTGGGAGCAGCACACCTTCCGCCTTGGGGACATCGCCTGCGATGTCGATGCCTACTGGCGCGCCGAACTCGGGTCGGCCTATACGCCGCCGCACTACATCACCCACGCGATCCGCAACCCCGACGGCAGCTACACCATGCCCGACGGCGTGCCCGCATGCACGAGTCCGTTTGGTGGCGTGTGGTCCGGCTTCTACTGCTGGGATGAACCGCAACAGGGCATCGTGCTCAACCGTGACCTTATGCTGGAGTTCGAGCAATCTGGCGACCGCGTTATGGGCGTGGTCGATACCATTGCCCACGAGTGGGGGCATCATATCCAGTGGCTACTCGGCGACGAAATCGCCGAACTCGAAGCCGAGTGCTACCTGGGTGCGTTCATGAGTGGAGCCATCGCGGCTGGGAACACCCGCTTCGGCGCATACGAGCGCCTGTGGAACTGGTACCTGCCGGGCTACCTCGACCCGGCCTTGGCCGATGTGCTGTCTTACGAGGAGGGGGCGGCCCCGCCCCGATGGGAGGGCATCAGCCACTACGATACCGGGTTGGCCATGCAACTCGGCTCGGAGAACGGCGCAGCCGCCTGCCGCCAGGCGACCTTCACCCCGGGTGCCGTACCGAACTAATACAACCGCTCGCGTTCGTCATCGTCGATCATCGCCTGCATTTCGTCGACCGTCTCAGTCAGGTTACCATGTTTGACCATCGCCTCGGCCAGCGACGGCAGGTCCAGCGATGTCTCCACCTCCCAGATTTTGGAACGGACCACGCACTTTGCACAGTGGAAGAATGCCTCCTCCACTGTGACAGCGATGACGACCACCGGGGCTTTGCCCTTTACGACGAAGTGCTCGCGAACCGCATCGTCACGGATGATCTGTGCGGTGCCGCTCACGCCAGCCGTCATTAGTGGCGCAGCGTAACGTACGGGTGCTATCCCTGCAACCGCCGCAGACGCGCCTCGTCCTCGGCTAGCATCGCCTCGATGGCCGCCGTCTCTAGTTAGTCGACATATTCGGTGATGGCCTCGCGTAGGTAGTCCGCCAAATTGGGATGAATGCGCGCAAAGTTCTCGCGGAAGCGCTCGTCGAGGGCGTAGGTTTCGCCCAGACCGCGCAGCACATCCAGCGTCGGTTCGTAGAAGTTGCGCAGGTGGTCGTGCCACCGTTCGAGGAGGTCGGTCACAGTGGGGTCGGTTGGGTCGGTGCCAGCCTGCGTCGCGTCGGCGAAGGCTGCATAGATGGCATCCCCCTCTTCGAGGATCGCCTCCTGTTGTGCCTTGGTGTAACTGTTCCACCGCGCCAGCGATTCGTTCACCGTATCGCGGCCATATTGCAGGCGGGCGAGGCGCTCGTTTTGCTGTTGTTCTTCGGCTGTAAAGCGTTGCAGGCCCATGGTGTGCGCACTCCTCATCGTTGTTTGGCTGCCCACAGTGTATAACCTCACGTTGCGTGAGGTTCAAGCGTGTTCGTGGGTTTTGTCGGCATTTCACAGCCGTCTTCGCGAAAATTTATCACGTCTAAACAAATGTTATGATGCAACTCATTTTGCATTAGGAAAAATTTGCATTCCGTCCGCGCGAGTGTTATTGTCCTCCTTATACTAAACTGGTTTCGTAAAGACTTCTTACAGTGCCAACCACCATCGCTGACATCGCCCAGAAGCTGAATATTTCGAAGTCGACGGTGTCGAAAGCGCTTAACGGATACCCCGATATTTCGGTGGCGACGCGCACGCTAGTCGTCCGCACCGCGACCGAGTTAGGCTACCAGCCGAGTTCCGCCGCGCTCAGCCTGTCGCGCGGGCGCACCGAGAAGATCGGCCTGTTTTTGAACACGACCATCGACTACGTTATCGACTACCTATCGGGCATCATTGCCGGGGCGGTGCGGCAAGCCGATGCGCTGGAAAAGCACCTGGTGCTGTATACCTCGTCGCAGAACAACCACGACTACCTGTTGCAGACCTGCCGCTCGCGCGAAATCGACGGAGTTATTTTGTTTTCTACCCACTACGACACGCTGACGATCGACGCCCTACTCGCCGAGGATTTCCCCTTTGTGGTGATGGGGCGGCGTATCCTCGATG
>CAYSVE010000060.1:0-14504 GCA_964434365.1 uncultured Anaerolineaceae bacterium
GGATGCCTGCGCGCACACTGACATCGAGCATAGACACTGGTTCGTCGGCCACGAGAAATTCCGGGCGCAAGATGAGCGCTCGCGCGAGCACAACCCGCTGCAACTGTCCACCACTGAGTTGATGCGGGAACTTATCCAGGAAGGCCTCGGCAGGGCGTAGGTTGACCTGATCCAGCGTTTCGAGGATGCGTTTCGTGCGTTCCTTTTCGTTGCGCCAGCCGTGGATGAGCAGCGGTTCTGCGAGTGATTGATAAAGCGTGGCGCGTGGATTCAGCGCCTCGAATGGGTTCTGGAACATGAGCTGTACCCGGCGACGGAACTGCTTGAGTTCGGCACCCGTGAGTGTCGCCACATCCTTGCCGTCGAACCGCACCTGACCGCTGCTGGCATTTAGCAGCTTCACAAGCATTTTGCCTGTCGTCGATTTTCCGCAGCCGCTTTCCCCAGCGATACCCAGACTCTCGCCGTGGCGTAGTTTGAAGCTTGCCTCATTGACAGCGTACACCGTCCTTGCTCGCTCGCCGCGAACGAGGCCTGCGATCCCACCACCGATGTGATACTCCTTCGAGACTGTGTCCAGTTCGACGAGAAACTCGCTCCCTTCGGCTTTCGGCTTTTCAGCATGGCCGTTTGTCGACGGTGTGCCCTGCCAACCCCACACGGTTGGGTCGGTAGCATGGCTACGGAGTTCGTCCATTTCGGTAGCGCGGATACACGCAGCGGTGTGGTTGGCGGCGACAGTTTCCAGCGCTGGGTCGACCTTCCGGCACCGTTCGATAGCGACCGGGCAACGGTCTGCGAAACGGCAGCCTGTCGGCGGTTCGTGAAGGTCCGGTGGGTACCCCTCTATCGATACGAGGATATCTTTTGGCCGCACCAAAGTAGGGAATGCCTGTTGCAGACCGAGGCTGTATGGGTGGTACGGTTCATCGAAGAACGGCCCGGCTGCGGCCTGCTCCACGATACGCCCGGCGTACATCACTGCGATCGAGTCGCACATCTGCGCCACCACGCTGATGTCATGCGTGACGAGCATCACTGTCAGGTTGAGTTCGTCTTCCAACCGTGCGAGCGTTTCCAGCACCTGGTGTTGCACGATCACATCGAGGGCGGTCAGCGGTTCGTCTGCGATGAGCAAGCTCGGGTCGAGTGCCAGGGCCATCGCGATGACAGCACGCTGCTTCATGCCGCCGCTAAACTCGTGTGGATAGCGAGTAAGGGCGTCGTGGTCAAGGCCGACAAGGTCGAATAGATCGGCAGCGCGGCGTGTGGCGGCACGTCGGCCATAATCGCCCCGCACTGTAAGCACAGTTTCGAGTTGCTTGCCCACCCGCTGCACCGGGTTCAGTGAGTCCATCGACGCTTGCGGAATCGTTGCGATTTCTCGCCAGCGGAGGGTGCGCATTTCACGCGGTGTCAGCTTGAGCAAGTCGCGCCCTTTGAACAGGATTTCGCCGCTGGTCACGTAGCCGTTGCGCGGGAGGACCTGCACAAGCGCGCGCATCAGGGTGGTTTTGCCACAACCGCTTTCCCCGATTACGCCTAGGTGCTGCGCCTGGTGGATGTCGAATGAAACGCCGTCGACGGCGCGCACACGACCGCGCTTCGTGCGATATTCTACGCTTAAGTTATGGATTTCTAGCAGTGCCATCGTCGTATGCCCTTCGTTTCTACATCCGGCGCAGGCGCGGGAAGATCACTTCCTCGTAGCCACGGCCAATGAAAAAGCCCGCCATCACCGTGAGCATGATGCAAACCCCGGGCGGCACGAACCAGTAGTACGCCCCGCGCGAAAGCGCCTGGCTCAAAAATGCATCCTGCAACATGAAGCCCCAACTCACAACTTCCGGGTCGCCGAAGCCAAGGAAGCTCACGCTGGCCTCGGTCAAAATAGCCCAGCCAATTGCCAGAGACCCGTACAAAAACGATAGCGGCAAAATACTCGGTGCGATGTAGCGGAAGATCACACGGAGATGCCCTGCCCCGCTGACCTTTGCTGCGCTGACAAATGCCTGCTCACGAATGACAAGCACTTGTGAGCGAATTACACGCGCGGTGTCTCGCCAGAGCAATGCGCCCATCGCGATGACGACATTCCAGATCGATGGCTCCAAAAATGCCGCTAGCACGATGATGAACGGTAGGAACGGAATGCCGAAGGCGACGTCTGCGAGGCGCATGAGGATCGTATCCACCCAGCCACCGAAGTACCCGGCCATAAGCCCGACCACGGTGCCGATCACCGCGACAGCAAGCGCGGCACTCAAACCGACGAGCAACCCAGTCCGGCTACCGTAGACCAACTGGCTAAACACATCGCGGCCCAGGTACGTTGTGCCGAGAAAGTGTGTGGTGCCGGGTGGTTCGTTTGCCAGCCAGAACCCGTCCTCCTGAATAACCTCCAATGGGCCGAACGGTGCGATGACCGGTGCTAAAATCGCCACGGCTGTGAAGAAAACCAGTAGCACCAGCCCGACCATCGCTAACGGGTCGGTTTGGAACACCTCAAGATTTGTATTCCAGAATTGGCGCAGGGGCATCGCCCGATAACTGGCCGGAACCGCCGCCTGTGGTTGAACGGTCTCAGTCGCTTGAACCATCTTTTCCTCCTTTAGGCCGCTAGGCCGCACCCGCCGCATCGGACGCCCCGACACGCGGATCTAACAGGGTGTAAAACACATCGGCGATGAAATTCAACGCGACGATAATCACGGCGATGATGACGAATGCCCCCTGGGCAAGCGGGTAGTCCGAGGAAGACACCGCACGAACCAGCGTTCGCCCTAGGCCAGGCCAACCAAACACATTCTCGATGACGACGTTGCCGCCGATACTGTAGCCAATGCCCAAAGCCAGGGCCGTTATCACAGGGAGGAGGGCGTTGCGCGCAGCCATGCGCAACATCAGCCGAGCCTCGCTGTAGCCGGTGAGCCGCCCCATCGTGATGAAGTCCTGGTCCATGATTTCCAGCATGTTGCTGCGCATAAGTAGCAGCGGCAGCCCGTGCAGGTACAACGCCAATGTCGTTACGGGCAGTGTCATGTGGCGCCAGAACTCTGCTGAGGTAAGTTTGTCCCACTCGCTCGCGTAGATCGTCGCTGCGCCACCCGTTCCGCTGGAGGGTAGCCACCGCAACTGGAATGCGAACAGCGCGAGCAAAATCATACCCACCCAGAACTCAGGCGCGGCGCGTGTCATCAGGGTGAAGATGATGCCTGCCCGCTCGACGTTGCGCCCGCGTAGGGCGGCCAGCACGACGCCACCCGTCACCCCGGCGATATACGCCAGCAGCAGCGCAGTCAGGGTAAGGTAAATCGTGTTGGGCAGCACGGCGAGCAATTCTTCGACGACGCTGCCACTGCGGAAGAAGGACTCACCAAGGTCGCCACGCAGTAAATTTCCCATGTAGATGAAATATTGCATCCACAGCGGTTTATCGAGGCCGAAACGCGCCATCAACGACGCTTGCTGCTCCTCGGTAAAGGTGGGGTCGATGTATGCCGCGAGGGGGTTACCCGGTGCAAGACGAAAAAAGAAGAATAAGATCGTAACGATGACCCACAAAACGAGTAAGCTTTGCAGTAGCCGCCCAGCAATATACGTAAGCACACCCCGGCGCATGGCGTTGGCTCCTTCGGTAAAGTGTGTTGCAATTTATTCGGTTGGGGTCGAGTCGTTGCTCGACCCCGTTGCGGTGATGATGCTACTCTGCGGGTAGCAGCAGCATGCCATCCTCGGAGTAGGTGTAACCGGCCTCTAGCAGTGTGTTGCGTGCCGCTTCGAGGTCGAAATCGTACTGCGGAAGGTCTGGGTTGTGCCAGTAGTCGATAGCAAGCGACACGTAGCTATCTGCCGGGACAGCGAAGCCCTTGAAGATGTTATCGACGACAGCCTGACGCGGCAGCACCTGCGCAACAGCGCGGCGCATCGCCGGGTCATCGAACGGCTCCAGGCGCGTGTTGAAGGCGAAGAAGCGGAAGCCAAGGTCTGGGCTGGCGAACAGTTCCAGGTTCGGGTCAGCTTCAGCGGTTTGGGCCACCACCTCGGCATCGCCTTCCCATTCCGTTAGGAAGTTGATTTCACCGGTTTGCAACTGGCCCAGCGCGCTCTCGGCATTAGGAACAATGCGCATGATCCAGTTATCGGCAGCCGGGGCAGCCCAGTGATCAGCGTTGGCTTCGAGGATGACGCTCTCGCCTTGCTGCCAGGCAACGAACTTGTACGGGCCGCTACCGACGGGCACTTCTTCCTGGTAGTCTTCAGCGTTGTCTTCGGTGTCTGCGAGGTCGGTGAGGACCGGGTCCCAGATGTGCTGCGGAATGATGTTCACCTTGGCGAGCGAAGCAACTTCGAAGGCTGCCCACGGCTCGGCAAGGGTGAAGACCAGTTCGTTCTCACCGGTGATTTCGATGCTGGCAATGCGGCTGCCAAACGGTGCATACATCGGGCTTTCGCCGCTATTGATTGCTTCGAAACTAAAGCGCACGTCCTCGGCGGTAACCGGCTCACCATCGTGCCACATCATGCCTTCCCGCAACGTAACAACGATCGTCGTGGGGTCGGTATACTCGACGGACTCTGCGGCCCACGGTTGGGCGAGGCCATCCGGCCCGATGCGCATCAGGCGGTCCCAGATGAGTTCCGTCACGCGACTGTCAGCATCACCGGAGATGTAGAGCGGGTTCACCGCTTGTAGCGTGTCGCTCGTGTTCGTGATGATAGCCGTCTGGTCGGCAATCGGCTCAAGGCTGATCCACGTCCAGAAGTTCTTCACGCCGATGCCCTGCGCATCGATAATGGTCTCGGCATTCCACACGTCGGTACGGGCAACGAACGGTAACTGCGGGTGCGCCACGAACACATAGGGTACGTCCTCGGCGATGAGCTGTTGTGCCTGGAAGATCAGTTCACGGCGGGCCTCGGGGTCGGTCTCGCCACGTTGGGCTTCGGCGAGGGCATCGTATTCTTCGTTAAGGTACCCCACGAAGTTGTAGCCGCTCTCGGCGGTGGAGCTGTGGAACAGATTAAACACGAACTCATCGGGGTCCATGCGCTCTGGGCGGGCGACCATACGCCACGCGGTCATCTGCCAGCTATCGCGGTTGAACCACACGAGGTCGGCCTGTTGCTCCCACGGGATGGCACGATGCTCGACATCGAGGCCAAGTTGGCGCATGTTTTCCACGAGCAGGCGCGTTGTTTCGAACTCGATTGGGTCAGCAGCTTGCACATTGCTGATAACGGTAATCGTCCCGACCAGTGCGCTCTCCTGGGCGCTTGCTATGCCCATGCTGGAGATTGCCAGCAATGCTAGCAGTGCCAGCGTTAAAATCAGCTTCTTCTTCACGTTCTCGTCTCCTTCAATAGCTTTATAAACTCTACGGAACCCAAAATCACTCACACTCCCCGCCGATGATGGTGTCTTTCACGTGCTGCACATCACCTCCCTTCGGGTTAGCCAAATGCTTAAATCGCACCGAAGCGGTCGACTATCACCGCAAGGTGTTCGATGCCCTTGTAGAAGTCGCGCACGTGGATGTTTTCGTTCGGTGCGTGGTTGCGCGAGTGTTCGTTGCCCACGCCTATGCTCACGGCTGGGATGCCAAACTTCTGGCATAGGGGGTACATTGGTCCGCTACCTGGCACAATCGGGTAGATGACCGGCTCGTGGTCGTATACGTCGCGGACCGAGTCGGCAACGACTTTCGCAAACGCGCTGTCCGTCGCCGTGCGTGCGGGGTGCTCCCCGGCCATCATTTTCGCCTCAACATCGTGGAAGCCATGCTTTTTCAGGTGTGCCTGCAATAACCCGAAGATCTCTTCGGGGTCCTGGTCTGGCACAAGGCGGAAATCGAGCTTGGCGGTGGCCTGCGCCGGGAGCACGGTTTTCATACCCGCTTGGGTGTAGCCACTCCACACCCCAGCGATGTTGCACGTCGGCTGAAAGACCAGTTTTTTCTTCAGTGGGATGCCTTCGAGGTTGTTGACGAAGGCAGGGAGGTCGTACTGCGCCTTGCGACCTGCCTCATCGAAGGGCATCGTGTCCAGCGCGGCGAGGTCGCTTTCGGTCGGTTTTAGCACAGCATCGTAGAAGCCGTCGATGAGGATTTGCTCCTCGGCATCTTTCAGGCTGCGTAGCGCATGGACCAGCCGCCACGCCCCGCTCGGCACCACCGCGGCCCACATCGAGTGCAGGTCGGTACTGGCCTGCTGCGTAGAAAGCTCTACGTAGAGGATGCCCTTCAGGCCCAGGTAAACCTCGCGACGGCCCTTCGGGTCGCAGTAACCTGCCTCCCAAATGCAGCCGTTCGCCTGAATCAAGTCCTGGTGCGCTTCGGCGAAGAGGCTCAGGTTTGGGCTGCCGATTTCTTCCTCACCTTCGAAGATAAACTTGAGGTTCACAGGCACTTCGCCACGCGCCCGGATGTACGCATCCACCGCCGCGACGCGCGCGATGAGGTTGCCTTTGTTATCGGCCACGCCACGGGCGTAAAACGTGCCATCGCGGATTTCTGGCACGAACGGGTCGCTTTCCCACAGGTCTAGCGGGTCTTCTGGCTGTACGTCGTAATGGTTGTAGAATGATAGCGTCCGCTCGTCCTTACCGGCAATCTCGCCGAAGATGACCGGATACCCGGCAGTTGGAATTTGCCGGACATTCGCGCCGATGCTGCCCAGCAGGTTCTCGACGTAGTCGGCGGTTTCTTCCATGCCACGACCTTGCGCCGCAACCGACGGGAGCGCGCAAATCTCCTTCAGCCAACCCATGTATACGTCCTTGCGCTCGTCGATTACCGCAAAGACGTCGTTCATCGTGTCAACCGCCGTCATGGCTGCACCTCGACCTTTGCGCCGTCTTTGTACACCGCATGCACCTGCCGCAGATTGCGAATGTCATCGAGCGGGCTGGCGTCCAGAAGCACGAAATCCGCGATTTTGCCCGCCGTCAGGCTTCCGAGTTGGTCACCCCAGCGAAGTATTGCCGCGTTGTTACAGGTGCCCACCGTAAGCGCCTCCATCTCGCTGAGGCCGTTGTCGACGAGGATTTCGAGTTCGCGGGCCATGCTAAAGTTGTGCGGCGCGAGCGCGTTGCCCCCAGCATCGGTGCCGATTCCCATGAAGATACCGTGCCGACGCGCAATTTGGATGCTTTCGTGCGTGCGTTCGCGCAGCATTTCGAAAATGGGCGAGAGCCGCTCGGCCTCGGCGTGTGCGCTTTTGGGGATAGCGTCCAAATCTGGCTTGGCAACGCCCAGCGTAAGCACCATCGCCGTCCCGGCTTCGACCATCATCTGCGCGGTTTCGTCGGTGAGGTAGGTGCAGTGCTCAATGCTATCCACCCCCGCAAGTACACTATTGTGGATGCCGCCGGTGCCATGGCAGTGCGTTGCAACGGTGCGGCCCATCGCGTGTGCCGCCTCGACAGCGGCCTGCATCTCCCCGACGGTGAGTTGGCTGGCCCGCACATCCTGGCCAGGAGTCGCCGCGCCGCCTGTCGCCATCATTTTGATGGTATCGGCACCGGCTTTGATCTGTTCGCGGGCTGCTTTGCGCATTTCGTCTGGGCCATCGGCCTCGCGGGCGATGAAGTGCGCGTGCCCGCCCGTCATTGCAATGACTTTACCGCTCGTGCGCATGCGCGGCCCGATGATGTGGCCAGCGTTAATCGCCTTCCGCAGCGACATTTCGATGTAGTCGAGGCCACCGATGTCGCGGACAGTCGTCGTCCCTGTGGCTAAAATGCGTTTGACTGTGTCCACCGCTTCGAGGACGAGCAGGTCGCGGTCGCGTTCCAGTGCAACGAATATGCTCTCGCGACCATTGAAACATACGTGCACATGCGCATCGATAATGCCAGGGATGAGTGTCTTGCCGCTGGCGTCAATAGCTTCAGCATCGGTAGCAGGTAAGCCTGCCGCTGCGCCTGCATAGACGATTTTGCCGTCTTTAATGTGTAGCGCGGCGTTGGATACCGGGGTGGCACCGGTACCGTCGATCATCGTCGCGCCTGTGATTACGAATTCTGTCGTCATAAGGTCGCCTACATCTGGAACAGTTCGGCTGCCGAGGCGACTTTGCCCGTCGCAACCTTCGGCGGTACATGATACGCCTTGCGGCTGTGTGTGACCCCACTGCCGACAAGCATTTCGGCGTAACGAAGGCTCACACGGGCGGGGTTGAGGACGGGCACGCCAAGTTCGGCGCTCGCCGCTTCCGCCACTTCGAGGAAGCCCATCGTCATACACCCCACGATGAACGTATCGGCACGTTCGTTGGCCATTGCCTCGCGGGCCTGTGCCACCGTCGCGTCGATGCTCTTTTCGCGGTCGTGGTGCAGTTCCAACACAGGGATGCCCACAACGCGCACGCTGGCGAGCTTTTCGCCTACACCAACATTACGGATTTGTTTCTCCGTCGCGGCGATAACGCTCTCGGTAATCGTGATGACGCTGAACTTGTGCCCCAGCGAGGCCGCGACCAGCGCCGTCGCCTCGCCCGGGCCGATGATGGGAATACTCACCAGTTCGCGTAAGCCGTCCAGGCCCGGGTCGCCGTAGCAGCCCAAGATGATTGCGTCGTAGCCTTCCTGTTCCAGCTCCACGGCACGCTTGGCCGTCGCCGGGATGGACAGATACTCCTCGTACATACTTTCGATCGACGCGGGGCCTTCCGGCACGTCGACGATGTCTACCTGGGTGCCTTCACCTGCGTAGCGCTGTAGGGCTTCGCCGCGTTGTGCGACCTTGGCTGCGCCTTCCGGCGTGCGGCCCATCGGGCCGGGTATCAAATAAACGATCTTCATCACAAGTTCCTCTCTAACTTTGTTCGATGTAGCTACGCTTCGATGACGGCCAGCGCGCGCTGCGCGGCCCCGTTTGCAGTATCGAATGCCCACGCGACCCGGTTCACACCGCGTATAAGGTGCGTTTTGATGACGTTGCGCATGTGCCCACCGGTTTCCGATAGGCGCTTGGCTGGAGCAAGGTCTGGCAGCGGTGGAATCTTGATCGCAGGTTCGGTGCGGAACATCCCTTGCCGTGTGTAGTTGATTTGCACGAGTTCGCGGCCCATGGCAAGGATGGCATCGTTGTACGCGCGGACGGCGGGATCGGTCACGGGCTTTGCAGCCAGGCTCTCCGCGTGGCTGTGCAATTGCGCGATGCTGTCGGTGAGCGTCGCCAACGAGGTGAACGCAGCGGTCATGTCAGCGTCATCGCCTGCGGCCTCGGCATATTCGTCTAGCGTAGCCTTAAGTTCCGCCGCCAGTTTGCTAAAGTTGAAGGGGTGTACGGAATTGTTCATCACACGGCCCAGCGTCGCGACGTACACGCGCAGGTCACGCATCAGGTTGTCTTTATCGGCGATTTCCAGCGTGTCGTTTTCGGTATGCCACGCGATGTTGCCGCCACAACCGCCGACGGGGTAGTAATCCATCTCCTCGCGCTTGGCCTGGGGCATGGTGCTCAGCAGCATAAAGAAGCTGCTGATGCCGATGTTATTAAATGAGTAGTCGCCCGCCTGGTGTGGACGTTCGCCCTGGGCTGGTAGGCCTGTTACATCTTTAATAGTCTGTGTGCAGAAGTCTTCGGCTTCCGTCATCCAACTGATGTCGTAGTATTCGGTGGCCCAACGGCACCCCGGCGAGTCGATGTTCACCTGCGCGACGCAATGACGCGCGAGGTCTAGCCCAAAGTGATCGACGAACCATGTCGAACCAGCGTAGCGCCCTGTGGAGTGGCCCGGCCACCACGCAATTCGCAGGCTGCGCGACATCTGGTCCTTGTGTTCGTTGAACACGCGCGCAAGTTCGAGCAAGGTGGCATCTCCAACCGCATTGTCACCGATGCCAACATCCCATGAATCGTAGTGACCGTGCGCTAGCACGAAGCGCTCCGGCTCCTCGTTGCCCTCGATTTCCGCAACGATGACCGGGCACGGGAACCAGCCCTCTTTCATCTCGGTGTTGATCGTCACCGAAACGGTTCCGGCTTCCATCTGCTCGCGGAGCCACTCGCCGTCTGGGCGGCTAATGCTGATGACCGGCGTTTTCGGCTGGCGTTCGTAGTTGTCGAGGTCTGGCGCGCCCCAGATGGTCGTGCAAATGCCCCAGTGAATATCCACGCCGGGGTTGATGTAAATCTGCGCAATTGCGCCCTTTTGCTCGAACAGGCGTACGGGGGGAGGGCCACCATAGCCGTCGATGACGACGATTTTGCCGCTCACATCGGCATCGCTTGCCGGGGTAACGTCGAACAGGTCTACGCTACGAGGGGAGTACAGGCTAGGGATTTGTACGAGTTCGCCCGTGATGCCCTCGGGGCCTGTGCTCAGCGAGAAGGCCGGGCTTTTCGCGCGAATATCGCGGTCGCCCACCTTCAGCGATGACTTTACCGGTACGCTGAGGAACAACTCCGGCTCGTAGACGGTGTGCTTCACGCCGAGCGCTTTCAGCCGCTCCTCGATGTACCTGGCCGCTTCGCGTTCGTCGTCGCTTGCACTTTCGCGAACCAGTGCCGTAAAACGCTCGATAAGCGACCACGGTTCATCTGACGATAGGTCGTTCAGTAAGGTTTCTTCGAGTGTGGCCTTTTTCGCCTTGTAGGGCAACATGCTGATAAACTCCTTGGATCAGGCAAAATAAGCTTTGATGCGATACCCCATCGCCTCGCTGATCTCGGCGGCTGACGCCTTAACCAGCTCGATATAATAGTTCTCGATCTTTTCGTCGAAGCGGTGCAACGGCCCGGCGATCGATATTGCCGCAGTCACAGTTTCGGTATGGTCGCGAATGGGGGCCGCGACAGAAAATGCCCCGTCGTCTAGCTCGTTGAGAATGACAACGTGCCCCTGCCGGTGCACCGTCGCGAGCGTGTCACGCAACGTCTCTTTGTCGATTTCGTCGTCGATCGTTCGCAAGACGTCGTTGATTTCGTCCTCTGGCAAGTGCGCGAAGAGCGTTTTCGGTACGCCGCCGAGGTGTAACGGTGCCCGCCGACCGACCTCCGCATACAGCCGAACAGAATGAGTCGATTCTCGTGTGGCGATACACAGGGCTTCAGTACCATCACGCACACCCAGGAAGATCGTCTCGCCAGTTTCGTCGCGCAGACGGGTCATCACTGCATTGCTGGCCTGCACGAGGTCGATTTGACTGCGTACAGCTTCACCAAGTTCCATCAACAATAGGCCGAGTCGATACTCACCGTCGACTGTGCGCGAAACGAGTGCATGTTGTTCTAACGTATACAACAACCGAAATACCTTATTCTTTACTAAACCAGACGACTCGGTGATCTCCGCAAGGGTCATCGGCCCCTGCCGAAGTAACCTGAGCAACTGAATGGCATCTTCTAGTACAGCGACCGTGTAATCGGCCACACATCCCCCAATCGGTGCGTTATAGCTGGTAAAACTGCATTGTGATGAGTATATCGTGAAGGAAATATACCGTCATTGTCGACAATAGACAAGAAATTGCTCACTGTATTTCCGAAACTCACACCAATTTGGGTTGTCGCCGGGGGAAGCTTCGAGGGTTTAACGGGGTGCCTGAGGGTTGTGGCCTCAGCTTAAGGTATGCATTTTATGTTATACATGATACAAAAATATTGCATACCTGTTGTGTGAGGGTGACCTGCTCGTTACGCTTTTGCGCAGCTTGATTTCATTTTGCGCAAGGAGACAACATGGTATCCGCTTTGCAACCTCTCTCGCCGCCCTTGAACTTGCAGGATTTGCAACAGGACTTTGAGCACGCGTCACCACAAGAGGTATTGCAGCGGATTTGTTGTCACTTTGGAGACGACGCGGTCGTCGTGACGAGCTTCCAGGTAACCGGGGTTGTGACGCTACATATGCTGCAAGCCATCATGCCCAATGTGCGGGTTTTCACGTTGGACACAGGTGTTCTGTTCCCCGAAACCTATGCCCTTATTGATGACCTCAAAGTCCGCTGGAACCTGAATCTCACATGGGTGCGACCTCAGAAACATGTACCTGACGGCTTGTGGAATCACGACCCTGATGCCTGCTGTGGTGCGCGGAAAGTTATACCGCTGCGCGATACGTTACAACGTGCCAACGCCAAAGTTTGGATCAGCGGTCTGCGTCGTGACCAATCGGCGGGTCGATCGAGCACGCAGGTCATCGACTGGGACGCGCGCAATGGCTTGGTGAAGGTATGCCCATTCGCAACCTGGACCGAGGATATGATCTGGACGTACATCCACGCACACGACTTGCCATACAACGCGCTGTACGAACAAGGGTATCCCAGCATTGGTTGCTACCCGTGCACCGCTCCTGCCGCCGAAGATGACCGACGTGCGGGGCGCTGGGCGAGCCTGGCAAAGACAGAATGTGGCATTCACATGTAGCGCAGCTTGATGTTGGGGGAGTTTTGCGATGCCGTACCCGGTAACGCTGCATATCGCGGGGAAGTCCGTCGTCGTGGTGGGAGGCGGCATGGTCGCCGCACGGAAAATCCGCCGGTTGGTAGCAGAAGATGCGCGTGTGACCGTCATCAGTCCACAGCTAAACAAACATATCAACCATAACAAAATTGCATACCTGCAAGCCGAGTACGCCTTCGAGCATTTGCGAGACTGCCGCCCTGCGTTAGTCTTTGCAGCCACCGATGACCCCGAGGTCAACCGACAGGTGGCTGCCGATGCAGCAATGCTTGGGGCGTGGGTAAACGTAATCGATGGTGTCGCGCCAAGCGACTTCGACAACGTTATGTCGTTGGAACGCTCACCGTTGCAAGTAACTGTCGCTTCCGGGGGGGAAGCACCCATGTTGGCAAAACAACTCCGCGATGACATTGATGCTTTGTTGGGGGATGCCTATCCCAAACTAGCTGCATGGATGGGCGAGCTACGTGAGCCTGCAAAGTCTGTATTGCCGACACCTGAGGCGCGCCGCGATTTTTGGGCTGCAATGCTGGCGACCAATGTGCTTGATTTGCTGAAGGCAAACAAGGTCGATGAAGCTCGTGCGACGCTACAACGATTTGCTGCAAGGTACGGCATCGCATGGTAGCGCTCGTTCTTGCCGGGCATGGCTCGCAGGTTAGCCCGAATACGGCGGGCCTTGTGTGGCGCTACGTCGACCGCCTGCGTGAGCTGGGCGTCGCCGATGAAGTTGCGGCAACCTTTTGGAAAGAGCAACCCTCGCTCGCCGACGTTTTGCACACGCTTGTGTCCGACCTGGTGATTGTGGTGCCTGTCTTTACCGCGCAAGGATTCTATACGCGTACTGTAATCCCCACCGAAATGGGTCTCATGGGCGACAGCACGCGTACCGGTGAACGCACCATCCGCTACGCCAAAACACTCGGCGAACACCCGCGTGTGGCGCAAATCGTCCGGCAGCGCGTCGACGATGCGATCGCGCAGTACAATCTCGACGCCGCCACAACGACCGTTGCGGTAATCGGCCACGGTACGCCACGTAGCAAGCGCAGCCAGGACGCCACGTGTGAGCAGGTCGCGTTGTTGGAGGGCACCACTGCGCAAATCATCCCCGCCTTTTTAGACGACGATCCGAACATCCCCTCGATTTTCGAGCGCGCCGAGCACGATCAGATCATCGCCGTGCCGTTTTTCCTCGCACCGGGGTCACACGTAACTATCGATGTGCCCGAGGCACTCGGCCTCGCCGAGGGTGAAACGGCGCTAACGCGTGATGATGTGTGGCTCACGTACACGCCGCCTGTCGGTACAGATGATGCAATGGTCGGCCTGATACTCGAACTGGCACACGATGCGGGCTTACCCCACATCGAACTCAATGGTGACGAATGGGGTGGTTATCCTCGCGCGGGCTGGGATGACCTCATTGCGGCGACGGTAGGGGGGGTGGTACGCTTTGGGGCGTTATCCGTTTCGTGGGGGTGCGTCCAACCCGTTGATGTGGTGCAACCACTACACCAATTCGAAACACCTGGCACCCTGCGGGATCACCTTCGCGAAAACCCATTTCGGCCACTGGCCAGCGCTGCCGATATTCCGCACGATTGGTCACTTTCGGTAGGCAGCGCCGAGCACATGTGTGCCGTCGTCGAAACGGTGTACCCCGGCGCAATTGCCGATTGGGCCGCGCATCACCGGGGCGGCTTCCGCCCTGTACGGCTTCGCGAGACTGTTGGCAGGCAGCAGACGAACCTCCGCCAACTTGAAGACCTCACATACCCCGCTATCGACCACCACGTTACGTCCGTTTGCGGGCGATGTAGCAAGCATCCGAGGTGGCACTCGGATGATACGCCCACACACAAGCTCCCCTGCCGGGAGGCCTGCAACTTGTGGATGAGCACATTGCTCGATTCGTAACGGCATACTTTTTTAGTAGGGAACCAGACAATTGAACACAGGAACTGTTTACCTCGTCGGAGCCGGGCCGGGCGACCCGGATTTGATTACCTTAAAGGCGTTACGTTTGATCCAACGCGCCAATGTAATTTTGTACGACCGACTTATTCCGTTCGAGCTGCTCGGTGAGGC
>CAYSVE010000061.1:0-14480 GCA_964434365.1 uncultured Anaerolineaceae bacterium
CCGTGTAAGCCGCTGTAGTCTGCGATGAGCGGGCCGAGTTGGGTCTGGCTATTGATCGTGCCGCAGTAGGCATTGCCGACGTACAGCGCATCGACCGACGGTTGACCGGCGTCTTCAAGGGCAACCCGAAGTGCTTCGGCCCCGAGTTCACGCAGGCCACTTTGCCAGTGTTCGCCGACGGGGATTTGCCCCACCCCAATAATTGAAACGTCTTGCATCACTATTCCTTCAGCTTCCCACGGAAGCGCGTGTAGGTCGCGTAGTCGATTTCGGTACGGCGGCTGATGTAGTCGCGGGTGCTGGCTGCTTTGCCACGCGTTTTGAGGATGTTGTCGGTCACCACGAGGTCGAAAGCATCGGAGCCAGCGCCACTACCATAGCTCACCATCAAAATGCGGTCGCCAGGTTGTGCGATGTCGAGCACAGCGGTCATACCGATCATACAAGAGCCAGAGTAGGCATTGCCGATTTCGCCGACGAGGAGGCCAGTTTCGATCTGCTCACGGGTGAAGCCGAGTGTCTTCGCGGCACGCGACGGAAACTTCACGTTCGGCTGGTGGAACACTGCGTAGGTGTAATCCTCCGGCGTGGTGTTCATCATCTCCATCAGCGTCGATGCGGCCGAAAGGGTGTGGTTGAAGTACGCCGGTTCACCCGTGAAGCGGTCGCCATGGCTCGGGTACGGTTCTTCGGCACGACGCCAGAAGTCTGGCGTATCGGTCACGTAGCTGTAACTCCCCTGGTACACTGCACAGGCCTCTTCGGCGGGGCCGATGACGAACCCCGCCCCGCCCGATGCAGCCGTATATTCCAGGGCATCACCGGGACGACCCTGAGCCGTATCCATGCCGATGCTGAGCGTATAGTGCCCCATACCGCTACCAACGATACCTATCGACGCCTGCACGGCCTCAGTACCAGCCTTACATGCGAACTCCCAGTCTGCCGCCTGAATGCTCGGCGATGTGCCGATGCTCTCGGCGACGATCGTGCTGGTGGGCTTCACAGCGTAGGGATGACTCTCGCTACCCACCCACACCGCGCGAATCTGCGTCGGGTCGATCTGCGCGCGAGCAAGGGCATTGCGCGCCGCCTCGATAGACATCGTAATCACGTCTTCATCGAGGCCAGCAACGGCCTTTTCCTTGACCGGACTGCCGCCCATGCCTCCGGTCCATACCCGGGCGATTTCGGCCCCTGGGAGGCGATAGCGCGGCACTTAAGCCCCATAGCCGATGATACCCACCTGCCGGTCGGGCTTCATGAGGAAGTTCTGGAAATCCTGAGCGGGATTGACTGCCATGTTAGTCCTTTCGCATCGCTCGAACGATCGCTTGCGCACGCTCGAGTCGTATGTTCTTCTCTTGGATAAGTTGCTGGACCACCTGCTCGACCATCGCACCAGTGGCGCCAGCGGCGACAGCGAGTTGTTTCGCGTGCAT
This sequence comes from uncultured Anaerolineaceae bacterium, assembly GCA_964434365.1. GTDB lineage: Bacteria > Chloroflexota > Anaerolineae > Aggregatilineales > Phototrophicaceae > CAYSVE01. The sequence goes on from CAYSVE010000061.1 coordinate 1,443, forward strand.
CCGCATGTGCCCCTGCTGAATGCCGTCAGTCGCGAGTGCCCGTAGCGCAGCGAGGTTCTGTGCAAGGCCAACCGCCGCAATCACTTCGGCCAACTCACGGGCCGATGTCGTGCCGATGATCTTCAGGGCGAGTTGTGCGGTAGGGTGGACGCGGGTCGCGCCACCCACGGTGCCCACCGCAAGCGGCATTTCGAGCGCCCCGTGGAGCCTACCTTCTTCGTCCTGCCACCACCGTGTGAGGCTGCTGTACTGGCCACTCCGCGCAGCATAGGCGTGTGCGCCCGCTTCGATGGCCCGCCAGTCGTTACCTGTGGCGATGACCACCGCATCGACGCCGTTCATGATGCCCTTGTTGTGCGTTGCAGCACGGTACGGGTCGATCTCTGCAAATACACCCGCTTCGACGATCATGCGTACGACCTGCGCACCGTTGAGGCCGGTCGTCGCCAACGCACTTGCGGGGATCATCCCCTGTGCCCGTGCCCGTCGCCGGTCGGTAAGGTTGCTGAGAATGCGCAAATTCACGCGCCCGCCGGTAATTGCTTCGATCTGCGGCGCGAGGCGCTCCACCACAGTATTGACCGCGTTCGCGCCCATCGCATCGCGTGTATCGAACAGAATGTGCACGACGAGCATCGGCCCAACGGACGATTGTGTAACGGGGCGCACCTCGATATCGCGTGCACCACCACCCCGCCGGACGATGCTTCCACCCGCCTCATTGGCAGCGGCCAGCAAGGCATCGTGCTGTGCGTTGATTGCCCCGGCGGCGACATATACGTCGGGGATGTCCAATACCTGTATCTGACCGATCATCACGGGTTCATCGCTGCTGGTGACGAAGCCGCCGCCCTCGCGGAACAACTTGGCCGCGTTACTCACAGCCGCGACCACCGATGGTTCCTCGATAACCATCGGCACGAGGTAGTCGCGCTCATTGATGAGGAAATTGGTCGCGATGCCGAGCGGCAAGGCGTAGGTACCGACCGCGTTTTCGATCATGTTGTTGGCGGCGCTGGCATTAAGGCCATTCACACCTACGAGAACAGCCTGTTCTGCAGCATCGAAGCCCGCCCATTGCGCGACGAATGCGGCGCGCTCGGCCAGGGTACGTTTGTAGAATCCCGGTATTCGGGACGTGTGCTTGTCGTCCATGTCGTAAGTTATAGCAGCGAGTGGCTCTCAAAACCTACCAGAAGGCCTTCCCGTGGAATAAGACATCTATTAGACTAACGCACAGCGAATACGACAAAAGGCATGCCTGCTTGAGACCGCTGTTCACCCTCATTAGCATCGTTGCGATTGCCCTACTCGCCGTCGGAAGGCAGCAGCAGGTGGTCGCACAAAACGACGCCCCACCGTTGCCATCGGACGGCACCCTGAGACAGATCGATGTGCCGGTATTGATGTACCACTATGTGGGCGACCTTCCAGATGATGCTGATGTGTATCGGGTCGACCTCACCGTCCAAACCGATGTCTTCCGAAGCCACATGGCCTACCTGCAAGATAACGGCTACACCACGATTTCACTCTACGACATCGATGGGGCATTGCGCACCGGCAAACCACTCCCACCGAAGCCGGTCGTACTCACGTTCGACGACGGACACCTCGACCACTACGTCAATGTGCTGCCGATTCTGCAAGAGTTTGGCTTTACGGGGACGTTCTTCGTTATCACTGGCCTCGCAGACCAGAACCACCCGCAGTACATGTCCTGGGCGCAAATTCAGGAGCTTGCTGAAGCAGGTATGAGCGTCGAACCGCACAGCAAGACGCATATCTCGCTAAGCGAGCAACAGCACGACCGCCTCGTGTATGAAATTCTCGGTAGTATGGAAAGCGTGGCAGCGTACGTCGGCGAGACCCGAACGATGTTCGCGTATCCGGCGGGGCGCTACGATAGAGATACACTCGCCGTGATGGAGGCACTTCCGTATCGCTTCGCAGTGACTACCCAGATTGGCACGACTCACTCCCTCGACACACGGTTGGAAACGCCCCGCCTGCGTGTAAGTGGCGATACATCGGCGAGTGGGCTAGCATATTTGCTTAACACAGACTGGAACCCATAAAACAAAAAAGGGTGCGAAATAATGCACCCTCGAATGTCGTCACCGGGAAGCGAGTGTCTAGTCTGGCAGAATGCGCGTGTCGAGAAAGTAATCCAACCAGGTGACGAAGATGAGACCGATGGGGAAGGCCGTAAGGATAAAGTACAGGAAACCGTAGTCATCCAGGCCCTTACCAGCCTCGGCTGGGATAAGAATCGGAAACAAGAAAACAACCAAGCCCCAGGTGATAAGGCCCCCAAGGACCATCGATGTAAGCCAGATGATGAGGCGCCGGATAAAAAGCGGAGACATAGCAACACCTTTAGTCTTTTAACGAACGTTCGCGAAGCGATTGTACATCGAAGCACAAACACCCCGCAAGATTTAAGCCACGCAACCCGTTGTGCGTTATGATGTCGACAGTCATCCATCATCGAAGAGGAAAGCTTATGCTCCACACCCTGAAGAACGACCATTGGCACGCAGGTGTATTGCCAGAAATCGGCGGGAGTATCGCGTTTGGGCAAATTCGACACAACGGCGTATGGGTCGATGTGATACGCCCCACCCCACCTGACAAGTACAACAAACCAAGCAGTTTTTTGATGCTACCGTGGTCAAACCGCATCCGCGATGGCGTGCTGCGCTACAACGACCAGACGTGGCAACTGCCAGACATCGTTGCAGACGAGAAGACGGCGCGGCACGGTGATGTGCGTAAGCGCCCCTGGACGATCGAAAGCTCGTCGGCAACGGCCATTCATCTGCACTTCGACTCGGCGTTGGTCGAAGACTTTAACTTTCCGTTCACACTCACCGCAGAGCAGATTTTCGCGCTCGACGGCACTGACTTTGTATGGGAAGCGCGCCTCACCAACACCGATTCGCGAACCTTCCCGGCAGGGTTCGGCTTTCATCCGTACTTCCAGCACACCGCCGATAACATGCCTCTACTACAAGTGCCATGCGACCGGCAGTTCGTGCTCGAAAATGGCATGGCAAGCGATACCTCGGTTCCGGTTTCACCGGAGATAGACTTCCGTAAACCACGCGCCGTTACCGAGGGTATGTCACTCGACCACCTACTGACGGGGCGAATCGGCGACGACCCGGTGAAACTCATTTACGAAGAATGGGACATAGAAATTCAGATTATCAGCGACGCGATATACGCGCATGTACAGGTGTTCACCGCGCCAGATGGCACCCTTGCGGTGGAACCACAAACCAACGCGAATGACGGCTTTAACCTCTACGCGAGGGGGATACCCGGTACGGGGATTTTCGAGATTGCGCCGGGAGAAACGGTCAGCGGCACAACGCGCCTTCGCGTCGTACGCTAAACAGTGACAAACCCACGGGGGACGGCGATCTGCGTCCCCCACACCCTCACGCGTCGGTGAGCGCCTGTGGCTTGTTACGAAACTGGGCGTTTCTATGTTGACCGATTAGTCAGTAGGCGATGCGCGCTCATGGTGCCATACAACCGCTCACACTCATCGAGTATCGGCACTAAATGATTGGGGACTTCCTCGGCACTCGGTTTGTAGGCCATAAATCCCGTCGATTTTTCGACACTGCCATACCAGTGTTTTGCCCAAACCCCATCAGTATCTCGTGGACCGGGCGGCCACGCGAGCATCGCATCATCGAAAGGCACGTCGATCGCCAGGCACAGTGCGCGCAGTGCCCTTTCCGGGTCTATCAGTACATCGCGTGCATCCAACACCGGGGGCACCTCACCTGTTTGGTAGACAACGTACTGAAACAACGCCACTTGTTGCGGAATGCCCGTTTGTTCGATGGATGGATTCGGCAGCACCTTGGACAGTGACGTGATCACGCGTGCAGGTTCGCGGATAAGGAAGCAATTCGTTACCCTCTGTAGCCATTCACGGTCGATATGGGGCAGCATATGATGCGTCATGTGCTTCTGATAATAGATTGCATTGTCCCCAGGCACAGGCCCGGTCAGTTGCTGAACCACCGCGCGCCAATCGGTGTCGTAGGTTGCGATGATCTCGTTAGCGCCGGGATGTTCGATACGCGTGTGATGAAGGTAATGGGCGTACAGGGGTTCATCGTGGACATATGTATCGGCACGGTTTTCCCAGGAACGCATCATCGCCGTGGAAATGTTCCTCGGGCCAGACCACATGGCAATGTACCTCGGTTCCATTTGGCAAAACTCCGTGACGACCGCGCAAGTACCCGCGACTATAACGCCGCTGTTTTCGGTTCGCAATTGCTTGTAGCATCGCCGATACCGCACATGCTACGCTTTGGCCCCTTGCCGCCAACAGGATACCCCAGTCAATGCCATCGGAAGCACTCGTAACATTCGCGCACATCAGTGACACGCACCTCAGCCAAGACCTGACCTTTACATTACCGGGCCGTGCACCCTACCCCGCGACAGAAAGTGTCCGCGCATTAATCACGTTCCTCAACGCGTTTCGAGGGCCGATCGATTTCGTTCTGCACACGGGTGATGTTATGCACAGCCCTCAAAAAGCCGCCGACTACACGGTCGCCAAGGCTATCCTCGACGAGTGCCGCTACCCGATGTACTTTGTCCCCGGCAACCATGATGTCGTCGAATGGATGCAGACCCACCTACTGAACCGCGACCAGGTAACCACGAACTTCTATTCCGAAGTCGAGATCAATGGGGTGCAGCTAGTTTTGATGGATAGCCACGCCCCCAAAAACGTAGATAGCGCGGGTGGCGTGCTGGGCAATGAGCAACGTCGTTGGTTGGACAGCCTATGTACCCGAGAGGATAAACGTCCCATGGTGATAGCAATTCACCATCCTCCGTTGCCCGTATTGGCCCCGTGGCTCGACCGTATCGGCCTCGCAAATGGCCTCGATGTCCACCGCATTCTTCGCAAGGCAAGCCATCGAATGCGTGGCGTCTTCTACGGCCACATCCACCACAACATCGTCACCACACGCGATGGCGTCAGCTACTACAGCGTCGATAGCGGTTGGTACCAAACCATGACGTGGTACGGGCAGCCTGAAGGTGTCCCCGGCACGTTGCGTAACCCTGGATTCAATCTCGTGACCATCACCGAGCAAGAGGCCTTCGTTCGCCACATTCGGGTACCGTAAGTCTGCCAGAAGTCGGTCGTTTGACAAACCAAACAAGGTGCTGTATACAATATGCAACTTTTGCTTCTAATGCTGCACTAATGGCACCATTGCACCTTCCGATTCAACAGGTCGACCTTCGTGACCAAGCCATGCGACGCATCGAAAACGCCATTACCCAAGGCGGCTTGCGCCACGACGGCCACATCGTGAAAGAGACAATTACCCACCACCGAAGGACATGCTGTGAGCCGCACCGCCATCCCAGTACAACCGACATAGAAACAAGGGGAAGATAACACCTGGGTATGCCTATGCAGCCGACGCGCGGTGCTGCATCGACGCAGACTTTCACAAGACTACGGCCAACCTCACGGAAAATTACTTTAGGGAAAGATTGAAAATGTTACCACAACACGTTATTTATTACGGCGAAGATCGTCCGCTGCCTCCACAAACCAAACTCACCGCTGGCCCCGTGACGGCAATCTACGATAATGGCGACCTGCGCTACATCCGATATGGCAACCATGAGGTTATTCGTCGGTTGTATGCCGCTGTTCGCGACCACAACTGGGGAACGGTTCCGCCGATACTGAACGATGTTTCGATTGCTCAACACGATGACGGCTTCGAAGTGCGTTATTCGGCTACCCACCGCGATGAGGCAACGGGCTGCGACTTCGTCTGGAATGGGGCCATCGAAGGCGACGCTGATGGACGCATAACATTTCACTTCGATGGAACGCCCTATACCGACTTCAAGCGCAATCGCATCGGGTTCTGCGTCCTGCATCCGATGGACCTCGCCGGGCGCGCGATCACGATCGAGCACCCTGACGAATTGGTCGATGAGGGTGTTTTTCCTTCGGATGTTGAACCCCACCAACCCTTCATGGACATCGTGGCGATTCGACACCCGGTGACCGATGGCGTCACGGCTGAGATTCGCTTCAAGGGCGATGTATTCGAAATGGAAGACCAACGCAATTGGACCGACGCCTCGTATAAAACATACTGCACCCCGCTCGCTCAACCGTTCCCGGTGACGGTCAAAGCTGGCGAAAAAATCGAACAGCGTGTTACCCTCACTTTCGACGGGGATGCAAAAACAGCCGAAACCGCCGGTATCGATGCGACCTTCGACATCGACCACACGCGCGCCACATTGCTACCGAAGATCGGCCTGGGCATGGCAAGCCACGGCAAACCGCTCGCCGAACAGGAAATCGAGCGTTTGCGCGCACTCAAGTTAAATCACTTGCGCGTGGATGTGCGCGAAGCGGATAACCTCGATATGGCACACGAACAATCGCGTGCACTTGGCTGTGCCCTGGAAATCGCCGTTCATCTGGGCGACAACGCCAACGAGGAATTGACGGCAATCGCCAATAAACTGCGATCATTGCAGCCGCATATCGATGCGATTATGGTGTTCCACGGTGATGAAAAATCGACGGACTCGAAGTGGGTGGAACTGGCCCGCGAAAAACTTGGCGATTTCGGTGCGCCCATTGGTGCAGGGACGGATGCGTTTTTCACCGAGTTGAACCGGGGACGCCCCGAAGACGATAGCCGCGACTTCTCGACGTTTTCGACAAACCCACAGGTGCACGCCTTCGAAGTGATCGACATCGTCGAGACGCTAGAGGCCCATGCGGCCATCGTCGACACGGCGGTGAACTTCAACCACGGCAAGCCAGTACGGGTAAGCCCCGTGACGTTTAAAATGCGCTGGAACCCGAATGCCACGGGACCGTTCCCACCCACCCCACCGGGCGAGCTACCCCCACAGGTGGACCCTCGGCAGATGTCGTTGTTCGGCGCAGGTTGGACAGCGGGCAGCCTGAAATACCTGGCACGTCCGGGCGTCGAGAGCATCACCTACTACGAAACGACCGGTTGGCGCGGTGTGATGGAAATCGCCGAGGGTTCGCCGAGCGATAAGTTCCCGTCTCTATCGGGCAGTGTTTTTCCGATGTATCACGTTTTCGAAAACCTCGGAAAAATGGTGGGCGGCAAAATCGCAGCGTCAGTTTCTTCGGCGCCGTTGCTGTTCGATGGCGTGGTGCTACACTTCGATAATCGCCAGCGGGTTCTACTTGCAAGCTTTAGCGACGAACCGCAGACGGTCACCGTGCGCGGCATCACCGGGACTGTGGTCATCAAAGAGCTACATGCAGAAAACGCAGAACAAGCCATGACCAATCCCAAGGCCTATCACGATGAAACCGGGCTTATGGCGAACACCCAAAATAACACCCTGCCAGTAAAGCTCGACCCATTCGCAATCGTATGCATCGATGGAGACATTCAATGAGTGACATGCTACGCGGCGGCGCGATCGGCTGCGGCTTTTGGGCTTACAATCACCTCAACGGCTGGAACGAAGTCGAGGGCGGTGGCATCGTTGCGATATGTGACAGCAACGAGGGGCGGCTGCATGCCGCCGGGGAGCATTTCGGCTTCGCGCCCGAAGCTCGCTACACCGATGCTGCAAAGATGATCGCTGAGCAGGATTTGAACTTCATCGATGTGATTACGTCGGTAAGCGCGCATCGTCCGCTTACCGAACTCGGCGCAAAAAACGGCCTCCATGTAATTTGCCAAAAGCCGATGTCTGCCACGATGGAAGACTCACGCGCGATGGTGGAAGCGTGCAAGGCAGCGGGCGTCACCTTCATGATTCACGAGAACTTTCGGTGGCAACCGGCGATGGTGCGCATGAAAGAGCTACTGCCGGAAATCGGTGAAATCTACTTCGGGCGGGTGGTGTGGCGCAGCGGCTACGATGTGTACCGCGACCAACCCTACCTGAAGGAGGACGACGAGTTCATCACGGCGGATCTCGCTATTCATCTACTCGACCTGGCGCGCTTCTTCCTAGGTGACGCCGACAGCGTCTACAGCATTTTGCAAACTGTGAACCCCACGATCAAAGGCGAGGATGTGGGCACATACACGCTGAAGATGGAAAGCGGCGCAACATGTGTCGTCGAGGCGAGTTACGCTTCGCAGCCCGAGCGCGAACCCTTCCCACAGACGTACATTCTGTTGGAAGGCCATAACGGGACGATTCGGCTCGACCACGACTACCACCTGACGTTTATCCAGGGAGATAAGGTACAGAAAGAGCATGTAACCGCACAGGTTTATCCGTGGAGCACTGCCCCCTTCGAGGCCATTCAGCAGAGTGTGGTGAATATCGAGCAGCATTGGATCGATTGCCTTCGGAACGGAACCCGGCCCGACACAGCCGGTGACGACAACATCAAATCGGTGGAACTCGTGTTTGGCGCGTACGAATCCGCGCGGACCAACCTCCCATATAAGATGGGCACCCTGTGATGTACTTTGCTGCCAACCATCGTCGGGTTTCGTTCGCAAAGCAATTCTTGCCTACCCTTTTTTATCATCACGAAGGCGCACGATGTCCCCCGACACAAACGACCTAGATGGTTATTTAAACGACCTCAGTACGCTTGTCGCGATGGACTCCTACACCTACGATCGCGACGATGTGAACAACGTCGTTGCCTGGCTCGCGGAGCGCATGGCCGCACTTGGCTTCGATGTAACGCGGTACGAGCAGCCCAAATATGGCGACAACCTCGTCGCCGTGCGTGAGGGCACCGGCCATGGCAACATCGTGTTGCTCGGCCACAGCGATACGGTGTTCCCACGCGGAACGGCCCGCCCGATGACCATCGATGGTGATAAGGTACTCGGTTCTGGCACGTACGACATGAAGGGCGGATTACTGATGGGGATATTTGCGGCGGCAAGCCTGCAACCAACGGACTATGCCCGATTGACGTTCCTGATCGTCTCGGACGAGGAAATCAACGAGCGCCCGTCGCTACCGTTGATGCAGCAAACCATGCGTGGCAACGATGCCGTGCTCACACTCGAAGGTGCGCGCTCTAACGGCGACATCGTCACTGCACGCAAAGGTGGTGTGTGGGCGAAAGTCACTGCACACGGAAAGTCGGCCCATGCGGGCGTCGAACCGGAAAAAGGCCGCAACGCCATCATGGGCCTGGTGAGAAAGCTACCATCGGTGGTCGCCCTTGCTGACCAGCAACGAGCAATCACAGTGAATGTCGGGACAATCCGGGGTGGGGTCCAGGCCAACATCGTGCCAGAGCATGCCGAGGTCATCCTCGATGTGCGCGCCTTCGAGCACGCCTATCTCGACGAGGTTGAACGAAAGCTCCGTGACATTTTCGCCCCTGCCGATGATATAAGATTTGACGTGTTCTGGGAACTCGTATCGCCGCCGATGCCGCGCACCGACGAAATCGCACACCTAGAGACGTTGGCAAAACGGGCAGCGGCAGAAATCGGGTTCGAGGTAAATGGTGCGAGTACAGGTGGGGCTGCTGACGCCGCCTTCGCGGCGGCAGAAGGGGTGCCTGCCCTCGATGGGCTGGGGCCGATTGGGGGTCTCGACCACAGCCCAGACGAGTACATTCTCAAAAGCAGTATCGCACCGCGAATCGCCATGTTGGCACGACTTATCGCGTTGATTTAGTGACCAAACGTCTCGATGAGGGTGTACTCAAGACGCTGCAACGCGTTCGGCTGCGACCCGAAGATGGACTTGCGCACGACACCCTCTTCATCGATGACGATCCAATGCGGTGTGCCCTCGGCCTCGTAGGTGTTGTATGTCTTGTGGCCGTCGTCGACGACAACCGGGAACGGCAGATCGAGGTCGGCAAGCCCTGTGTCGACCTGCTCGCGTGTATGGCTAAACGCCCCAAAGTTCGAATGCACGCCAACGAGCGCAACTTCGGGGTACTGGCGCGCGATTTCCCTCGCGACGGGCAACGCACGCATCATACAACCATCACAACCCAGGTTGAAAAACAGCAACAGCGTCGTTCGTCCTTCGGTGACTGTCGCCAGTGATTCGTTTGCCTGTAGTGAAAGTTCGGGTGCTGGCTGATTGATGAGCATGTGTCAAGCTCCTCTGTCTACAGTTATTAGAAGCTATCATCACTTGCAGTCTTACAAGCTGGACAATTTGTGGGCGACACGTCCGAGCGTGCTATGATCGATAAAATGAGACCCTGAGCTAGGAGGAGTTTTCTATGTTGGCTGCACGCCTTTACGGCACCGAAGATTTACGCGTCGATGAAATTGACAAACCGGGTGATCCTGGACCTGGCCAGGTGCGCATCCGTGTGACGGCGGTTGGAATTTGTGGCAGTGACCTGCACAACTACGAGGACGCACGCATCGGCGACACGTCGATTAAGTCCCCGGTGATCCTCGGGCATGAGTTCGGCGGCGTTGTGGAGGCCATCGGCGAAGGTGCCGCCGATGGCCACGACGAACCGCTCCACATAGGCCAACGCGTCGCAGTAGACCCGGCGATGCCGTGCTGGCGCTGCGAATTCTGTGAGCAAGGACACCCCAACTTGTGCCGCCGGTTGCACTTCCACGGGCTTTTCCCCAATGATGGAGCGCTCTGCGAGTACATGCTCACCGATGCACGTGGTTGCTACCCAATCCCCGACTCACTCTCGGATGCTTCGGCGGCCCTGTTGGAGCCGCTTGGTGTAGGCATTCATGCCGTCGACCTCGGCAAGCTGAAAGTCGCGACGAGTGTGGCCGTTATCGGCGCGGGGTGCATCGGCCTGAATATCATCAAGCTGGCGCAACTCAGTGGGGCACACCCCATCATCGCGTTCGATAAATATCGTTGGCGTGCCGATGAAGCCTGCAAGTGGGGTGCCACCGAAGCCTACACCCTCGACGACGGTGATTCCGCTAAAATTGTGAAAGAGCGTACGGGTGGGCGCGGCGTGGATGTGGTCTTCGAAGCGGCATGGGCCGATGAATCGGTAAACACTGCCGCGCAGATGGCTGCCCTCGGTGGCCGGTTGGTTTTGGTCGGCATTCCGAGTGACGACAATTTGCAGATGCAGCATTCACTGGCGCGGCGCAAGGGCCTGTCGATCATGATGTCCCGACGGATGAAGCACACCTACCCACGTGCCATACAACTGACGACCGAACACACGGACAAGCTCGACCTCGACGCGATGATTTCACACCGTTTCCCGCTCACACAAGCGCCGGAGGCATTCGCGATGAACCTCGCCTACAAGGATAATGTACAGAAGATAATCATCGATGTGAGCGAGGGTTAGATTCAAGTCAAGTTGGTTACATATCCCAAACCCATCTTGGGGTAAATTTGGGATATAACGACCGGAGGTGGCCGGTCGTTATCGATTCTACGGATCAAGATTTGTGCGCTTCTAACAGGGCATCGAGCGCGTGCCAGGCGAGAGTTGCGCAGCGCACACGCACGGGGAAACGCTTCACGCCTTGCAGTGCTGGCAGGTCCCCGGGGAGGTCTTCCGGGTCGATGGTACTATCGCCGGTCATCATGCCGCTGAACTGCGCCATGATTTCCTCAGCCTCGGCGATGGTTTTGCCTTCGATCACCTCGGTCATCATCGAGGCAGACGCTTGGCTGATAACGCAGCCGTGCCCCTGGAAGGCAATCGCCTGGATGCGATCATCTTCGCCGACGATCAATTGCAGGTCAAGTTGATCGCCGCAGGATGGGTTTTCCTGATGAATATGCTGGTGTTCGACCTCTAGCAGGCCGTAACCGCGCGGCGACCGCGCGTGGTCGAGAATCACTTCCTGATACAGCGAATCAGACAACATGGAGCTAGACCTTTGCTTTTGAGAGGGCGCCGACAAGCGCGTCGACATCGGCGGGTGTGTTATAAAAGTAGAGGCTGGCGCGGGCGGTCGAGAAGTGACCCAGCTTTTGCACGAGCGGTTGCGCACAGTGATGGCCAGAACGAATCGCCACACCGTCCTGATCAACAATCGTGGCGATGTCATGGGGGTGAACCCCATCGAGCACGAAGGAAATCGCGCCGGTTCGCTCTGGCGCTTCGCCGAGAATCGTTAGGCCGTCGACGGCACGCAAGGCATCGAGCGCATAGTCGGTGACCTGACGTTCGGCGCGTTCGATATTATCCATGCCGAGCGAGGTCAGGTAATCGACGGCTGCGCCGAGGCCAACCGCTTCGACGATAGACGGTGTACCGGCTTCGAATTTGTGGGGGATTTCGGCGTACTCCACAGTATCGAAGGTCACGCGGTGGATCATGTCGCCACCGCCCATGTACGGGTTCATCGCATCGAAGATGTCGGTACGACCCCATACCACCCCAATACCCGACGGGCCACACATTTTGTGCGACGAGAAACTGTAGAAATCGGCGTCGAGCGCCTGCACATCGATAGGCATGTTGGGCACGGTTTGTGCGCCGTCAATGTGGACGGTCGCACCCACTTCCCGCGCAGCCTCGATGAGTTGCCTGGCTGGGTTGATCGTCCCAAGCACGTTCGAGGCGTGCATGAATGACAACAACTTCACGCCGTCGAGCAACTCGGACAAATTCGTGAGGTCTAGCAGGCCGTTTTCGAGCACTGGAATATACCGTACCTCGATACCGAGTTCCTGCTTAAGCATAAACCACGGCACGATGTTGCTGTGGTGCTCCATCTCCGTGAGGAGCACAGCATCACCCGCTTCGAGGAACTTGCGACCCCAACCCGTTGCAACCAGGTTGATGGCCTCGGTGGTATTGCGGGTGAAGATCACCTCTTCGGTGCGAGGCGCATTGATGAACCGCGCAACCTTCTCGCGGGCGGCCTCGTAGGCGTTGGTCGCGCGCTCACTCAGCGTGTGAATACCCCGATGTACATTGGCGTAGTCCTGACGGTAAAAGTCACTCATCGCCTCGATGACTGCGGTCGGCTTCTGTGACGATGCGGCGTTATCCAGGTAAACCAGCGGCTTTCCGTGGACCTCCTGCGACAAAATGGGAAAGTCTTCTCTATTCAT
>CAYSVE010000062.1:0-7975 GCA_964434365.1 uncultured Anaerolineaceae bacterium
CCTCGCACAGCCGGCGTAGCGGAGGCCCCACCGTTACGAAACTCGAACGGCTTACTACGGTTTTCCCTGGTACAGTCGAATTGCGTGTAAGCATAACACAACCGATACTGATACCTGAATAGCATCGGCAAATAGCAGTCGGGGAGACCTTGCCTATGGATATTGGCGTAGAAATCGGTCAGTACAAAGTCATCGAACACATTGGGCGTGGCGGTATGGCCGATGTGTGGTCGGCACGCGATAGCCGCCTCAATCGCATGGTCGCCATCAAAACGATTGCCCGCGACATGTCGGCAGATGCCGACCCCATTTCGTTGTTCCAACGAGAGGCGCGTACAATCGCCGCGCTGGAGCATCCCCACATTCTGCCGATCTACGACTTCGGCGAATTCCAGGGTAAGCTATACATCGTAATGCGCTACGTCACGGGCGGGTCGCTGGAAGATAGCCTCAGCCGTGGGCCACTCCCTGCGGTCGATGTCGTGCGCATCAGCCGGGCGATTGCCGAAGCGCTAGACTACGCGCATGAAAATAAGGTTGTTCACCTAGACCTGAAACCCCCGAATATTCTGCTCGACAGCCAGAATGCACCCTACCTCGCAGATTTCGGCCTCGCGACGGTGGTAGGGCCGGAGGGGCGTGTGCGTAACCCCGGCAGCGGGACATTACTCTACATGGCACCGGAGCAACTCAGTGCGGAGACGATCGACCAGCGGGCCGATGTGTACAGCTTCGGTCTCATGCTGTTCCACATGTTGGTGGGCGAACTGCCCTTTGGCTCTATGCCGATGGCGCTCAAGCAGATGCAGTTTCAGGAACAACTGCCCTACCTCGATGACTTCGACTAAGACATTCCCGTTGACGTGACCAAAATTCTGCGGGATGCAACCGCCGAGGAGCCAGAAGATCGCCCAGAGTCGCTGGCAAAGCTTGTGCGCGGTATCGAAAAGGCGCTTGGGCACGCCGAAATCGTCCCCAAGCGCGAGACGGGTGAACTCCCGGCTGTTGGCAGTATCGACACCATCCGCTTTTCGGAGTCGGTGACTGTACTCGGTCCAGAAGATGTGCAAATCCGCGAGGCGATCGACATCTACGAGAAGGCGCGGTTGGCGTGGGCCAGCGGCCAGGGGCGCTTTTTGCTGGGTGTCTCGCACTTTATGGTGATGAACGATTTTTTCGTCAATGCCGAGGTGCACAACCTGGACCCCGACGAAGAGGGGATGCAGATGCTGTTGCGCGGTGCCCTCGAATACGACTACGAGATCGACCATTGGTGGGCACTCCTGGATAACAACGCACGACGGTGGGTTTGTCTGCACGCCATCCGCAGTGAGAGCGCCCCCGCACGTGTGCGCGCTTTCCGTCGGCTAGAAACCCTGCCCGACGCCGATCCGCCTGTGATTCCGCGACAGGTGGCCCAGGCCCTGCAACTCGAAACCGATGACGAAGCGCGACTCGCCGCCTTGAGTGTGCTGGGCACCCGCGCGAAGCTGACGCAGCAGCGCAAAACCTACGAGATCGAAACGCGTTTCCGAGGGCAACTGCTCAGTTCACTCACGCGCCTTGAGTTGCAAACACGTCCACCGGACGAGTGGAACCCGATTGTGTTTACGATCGACATCGTCAACACCGCGCGCGGCGAGGTGATCGCCGAAAACGCGCTCGATACACGGGCGCCGCATGTGGCCGAACTGGCGGCTCGGGTTGCCGGGCGCATTCGCTCCGCCGAGGCGGTAATCTATATGGACCAACAGCGGCGCGAGGGGCAGCAGGGTGCCCTCCGCGCGATGGCCTTCGTCCGCGACGAAACGCCATCGTTGCCGCTTTCGGTACGGGCCGATGCACGCCTGTACGCGTGGCTTGCGAATACCCGTATTCGCCTTACTCACGATCCGATGCGGATTGTATGGGTGTTTCTGCTGGCGACGGCGGGCGGTTGGCTGGGTATGGGCCAGCAAGTCTACCGGACTTTTCGCACGCAGGGGTTCTTCAGCCAACAGCGCTGGGCAAACACACTCTCGTTCGGGTTGTTCTTTGGGCTAATCGCCGGGCTGTTAACCCTCCTCGCGCTGGAATTCCCCGCGCGGTTGCGCGGCTTCTGGCCGCGCGCAGCTCGCCTGGCCTGGAGTGCGGCTGCGGCGTATTTCCTGGGCCAAACGCTGTGGCTGACTTATACGAGCTTGTACCTGCAAAACCCACAACCAAGCCAACCGCTGGCGATTTTCGCAAGTGTGAGCACCGGTATCGGCATAGTGTTGGCTGCCATGTTTCGATTGCGCGGTTGGGTGGCTGTGCTGATAACGGCAGTCGGTGCTTATATCCCCATCTACATGACATACCGCAGCTTCTGGTATCAGGAGCCGGTGCTGGGTTTCACCTTTAACGACTTCATCCTGTACTACGACAACTTCTACCAGGTGTACACCGTTGCAATACCCCTGGTGCTGCTCTTGGCGCTGGGGGTTCATATGTTGGCCGTCGCCGAAGATGTGCGCGAACTGGCGGCCAAGCTACGCGGGACGGGTAAGCGTAAGCGCGATGAACTGGCCGGCGTACCGCAACCACTGGTTATGGAACCGGAGGGCAACTTCGACCCGACAGAACAGGACCGCCCAGAGGAAATACTGCCATCGCCAGAAAGCTTACCAGTGACCGAAGTGAAACCCGCAAAGGTCGATTATGTGGATAGTGACGAGTACGCTGAGAAGTACCCCGACGACGTATAGTTACGGTGCTTCGGTATCGTCGGTGAGGAAGGCGGGGGCAATCGTGACGATGTCCCCGTTTTCGTCTCGCGATGGCCGCCAGGTGGATACCATCTGCCAGAGGTGCACACCGTAGAAGTTCATCGCGATGCTATCGAGTGTGGTGTATGCCGCTACATCGTGTAGCAACGCATCACCGAGTATGTCGGGTGTGCTCCCCAGCCGTTCAGCCAGCCGTTCGGCGGCATGCGCAGCGTTCTCGCAGTGCTCGCCGTCATCCAGCACGAAAACGTAATCGGTAGCATCGTAGAGCGGGTCGATGACTAAGTGCGCGCCCAACTCGCTGAGGCCCTTGAGTGGGCCGTGCAAGCAGGTACGTACGTCCAGGCCGTCGGCCTCGATGATGTGCCGCATGACGGTTTGGTCCTGCTGGGCGTGGAGCATTTCTTCCAGTAACAGGCCATACGGCGTGCGATACCCCAGGCGCGGATACTGCTTGAGGTACACCACACGCCCAAATTGATCGAGATCGGTGTTGCGGTGCGGGGTGGCAACGCTGCCAAAGCGCATCGTCACGAGTAAATACTGCACCTCGCGCAACGTCAGTGCATCATCACCGAGTATATTGGCCGCAATACGCACATCGCCATAGTGCGTGAGGGTATGGTCGATGGTGTCGATCACGACGTATTGCGGGGGGGCCTCCAGCGCAGGGAACAAGTCGGCGTGAGCGTTGAATAGCTGCGGGATCGTTTCGTTAAGGTAAACGATGTCGCGCTCGCTGATGCGCCCATCCATGTAAGCCGGTAACACGATGGCGTAGGGTGGCTTGCGCCCAGCGTAGGCGAGGCTACTGCGCAGCAACAGCCCACTCGCTGCCCACGTCAAAAAGGTGCGTCGGTTCATACCTGGCTGTACTGCCGCCCGCCGAACTCCTTCACGAGCTTGTCGTCGAGTTCGTCGGCGTAATGCGCGATCGTGGAAATAATCGTGCTCGCCTCGCCCGGGTCTAGCCCATCGAGTGGGCGCTCGTAGAAGACGTAGACCACATCTTTGTGGACCCCCAATGCCGCGTTGGTCAACTGAAGATTGAGTTCCAGCAGGTGCCGGTACAACGGCAGGATGCCATGTAGTGGTAGGTGCATGATGGGCGCGAGAAGTTGGAGGTAACCGTTATCGTTTTCCTCCGCGAGGTAAATTTCGATCACAGCGGAGCCACGCTTGAAGCTCCAGCTATACCCCTCCTCGATGGGCACGCGCACATCCTCTGGCCTCTCGATGCCTATCGCCTTCAGGATGGTCTCCACGGTTTGGGCATGGGCTTCGATCTTGTTCTGCGTTTGATTGCTCTTGTTGCGGCTACCGAACAGGCGCACACGTCTCTCCTATCTGTTGATGTTTTCGCGTATGGAGCGATCGCACCGCAAGCACCTGTTCTTATAGAACCCGGCTGTCGCGCCGCAGAACGTGCAGGTCTTATCGCCACGGTCGTAGTAAAAGGCTCCGTTGGGCTGTGGGACACGCCGTAAACGCGCCGCATGCGGCAGGACATCGCCACAGGTTTCGCAGTAGTGAAGGCCTTCGGCCCCGGCCTGGCTAAGGTTGCCGCATGTGGGGCAATACACATGCCGACGCATACCACGCAGATCGTTGTTGTACTCCTCGATTCTTCGCAGCATCTCATGGATATGCAACCCGTAGAGCAGGCCATTCGAGCGGTCGACATTGCGGGTGAGCATCCCCGTCAAGTGCTGGCGTTCATCGAACACCGGGGTGCCGCCAGAACCGAGCGACGTACGGGTTTCCGTCGGGAACCAGTGCGGTTTGACGTTCCGCTTGGTGCTGCGGCATCGTGTTGCGGCTGTCTGTCCGTCGTAGGACTCCACCGTAAGCACCGTATTCGGCGGTACCTCCGGGAATGGCGTAATCGGGCGTACGTTTGGCACGGTTAGCTTCGCACGTATAAGGGCGAGATCCAACGCGGGGAAGGACCGTACAACTTTGGCCTGCACCTGCTGGCCATGCCCGAGGTCGAGTGTTACCGTGGTAGCTGTGCCCACAACATAGCGTGTCGTTGCCAGCAGGCCCTCTGTCGAGACGAAAAACGCCGACCCCGGCCCATTGGGCCCGCCGATCACACCGACGATTTGGCTGTCGGGCACTCGATAGTTTGCGGGTGTGTAACCCCCTGTCGGGATTTCCCCCGTATCACCGAGTCCGAATTCATCCAAGCGGGGTAGTTGGCCCGTGCCGGGTAGATTCGCCGGGTTCAACCGCCCTGTACCGGGCACGGCCTGCTGCGGGCCGGTATCGAAAATATCCTGGTTCAGGGGGCCAGTCCCAGGCCGCTGATGAAACAGGTCATCTCGCGAACCCGGATAGCCGCCGGTTTGGCTGTAAGGGCTAGGCGAAAAGGTGTTCGGCGACACATCGTCGAGGACACGCCGGTTGTTGCTCGGCTGTGGGGTGTGGCGCGGCTGCGGTTGATATTGAGGCCGTCGCTGCTGCGCGTCGTCGAAATCGGGTGGGCGTGGGTCGAAGTCGAAACCGCCGGGTTGCCGCTGCCCACCGCCCGGGTTGGGGCCGAGGTCGAAGTTGAAACCACCGCCACCTTGCTGGCCTTGCCACCCGCCCGGGTTGGCAGGTGGGCGCTGCTGTGGCCCCCCCTGGTTACCACCGAACTGAGGGATGCTATCCGTCGTGCGGTGCTGGTCGCGGGCGGGTGGTGGCGTTATGGTCGGGTATGTGCCCGTCGACCGATCCGGCGGTAGGTCTGCGGCTATGAGGCCCGTGATGCGCTGCTGAATATCGTTGCGCAGGTTCGGGTCCTGCGCGGCACCCAGGGCTTGCTGCAAGTAATACAGCTTTTCGTTATTGTGCTGGGTGGTTTCCACCAGCCACATATTTGCAACCGCACGCGTGCCGCCCTGGATGTTTGGATCATTCAGGGCGATACGAATCAGCCGTGCACCTTCTTGAAGGTGTCCCGCACGTATCTGGTCGATCCCCTGTTGGAGGGTTTGGAACGACATCGCGGCTTTGTCCCTGGTCAGCGGTCGGTTGCCACCATTATACGGGAAAAGTACCCCTGTGAAAACTGGTCTTTATTGGCCTTTTGTGGCCTATTCTAATACTGTTCGCACCCATTCCTCGTTTGCGTCTTGCTGCGACGGCGGGCGTACGACCTGGAACCACGTTTGGCCTGGTTTCATCGGCAGCAGGTTGCCGTCCGACGTTTGCAAGCTGATAAGGCTTTCGCGGGTGGGGCGTATCCACCGGGCTGTGTATTGCTGCCCATCACGGAACAGCAATGCGTCGCCCTCGAACCACAGTTGGATTTCGATGCTGTAACTGCGGTTGCCCTGCCACTCGCTCTCCACGATGTCGGTAAAGCTGTGGTTCGCAAAGATGACGACGACATTTTCGGCGCTCACCTGCTCATTGGTCGTGGCATCGAAGTGGGCCTGTCCATCGCTGATGCGTGTGTACACACCGTTCTCGGGTTGGTAGAACCACTGGGCACGTGCCGCACGATACCGTTCGTCTACGGGCGTGGCAGGGCCTCCTGCATTCGGCGGGGGGGCGGCCGCGAACGCCATGCGACCCGAGAAGTTTGCGGGCGGGTTTTGTCCGCGTTCGGTCGCAAGTGTCCACAATGCCGATGGATTCGTGAACAGGTTATGCGGCACTGCGATGCTCTCATCGCGGAAGTAGTAGGGTGGCCCGAACAACACACCTTTGAATGCACGCTCGGCAAAATCCGATGGATTCCATACGGGTTGCCCAGCCTGTTGGCGTGCTTCGACGATACCGAGGGCCTCGCTGCCGAAAATGCGCTCCTCCACGCCCGTACTGCCACCACTAAATGCCAGGATGGCGTCGTACATCGCCGCCAACTCGTAGTCGATAAGGCGCGCGCTACGCACAGACCCCACCCGCGTGGGCGATGTACTGTAGTAAATTGCACTAAAGCGTGTGAGGCCACCCTCGGCATAGTGCTCGAACACCAAGTCTGCCTGGCCCACGCCTGCCTGCGGACGCACGAGGGCGGGCGCGTTCGAAATCTTCGCGACGATGGGGCGGCGTTGTAGCGCGGCGACATCGGCTACCTGTAGGCCCGTCAGTGGGTTTACGTCGCTTGGCAGCGGCTCCACGATGATGCCTAAATCTTCGGTTGCGGTTGTGGGGGGGGCGCTGTTTTCCATCGGCAGAGGACCGGGTGTGGGGTTCAACTGGGCTGTGGCCGACCCCACAATAACCAAACAAAACAGTAAGCAACCTGCCAAACGCATAGACCAGACCTCGTAAAATACGCACATTGGGCGCATTATAGGCGTTGCAGCGGCACGGCGGAAGTTCGGCCTTAGTTGACTTGGCTTTATCGGCTGGCTATAATCGAAAAATGAATTTTGACAGCATCAAGATCACCGTCTGTGGTCTATCTTAAGGACAAATGGGGGCGCTAGATGCCACTCCAGGCCAATCTCAGAAACATCAGTGCGACCCAGGTTCTCAATCTGGTCAACCTTGCCGGTAAAACCGGCACTCTCACAATCTTCGACAGCGTGCCAACCGGCGAAAAAGATGCCATGGGCGAAGAGAAGATGGCCCCCGGCGCGCAACGTGCCAAAATCGCCTTTAAGGCGGGGAAGCTTATCTTCGCTGCTATGGGCGACCAGGACGGCGATTTGATCTCCGTTTTGAACAAAGCTGGTAAGTTGACGGACAGCCAGGCGCGCATCATTCGGGAGCGGGCGCAGAACACCAGCGACAAAGCGCTGGCGCTGCTGCTCATCAATGCCAACTATGTGACGCAGGCGGATATTGTCGCCAGCATCCAACAACATACCCTGGATGTCGTCTACAATATGTTGACGTGGACCGAGGGACCGTTCCGGTTCGACGACAATGTGATGCCCAGTGGGGATCGCATCCTGGTGCCTATCGACCTCGAGAATGTTATCATCGAGGGCGCGCGGCGCATCCAGGAAAACGAAAAACTGCTGGATCAACTCCCCAACCTGGACTACTCCCTGCGCTTCCCAGAGAACCCCAAGGAGAAGTTCAAGGGTATCCACCTCAGTGTGGAGGAGTGGCGGGTGGTATCGTACGTCAACCCGAAGAACACCATTCGGCAAATCGCCAAAGCCAACAACATGTCCGACATGGAAATTCGGCGGGTGGTGTATGGCTTGTTAATGGCTGGCCTGGTTATCCTCGTGAAACCGGGGGGTACGGCAGGTGCAGCGGCTAGCGGGGCGAAGAAACGG
>CAYSVE010000062.1:7985-14369 GCA_964434365.1 uncultured Anaerolineaceae bacterium
GCAGGCCCGCAAGGCCCAGGTGCAAAAGAGTGTCGTCAACAAGTTGATCGACAAGATTCAATCGCTGTAGAAATCCTGACGCCCGTTATTGGGACGCAATCATAACTGGAAGAGCAGGCTCACTATGCAAACAGTTAAAATGGTTATCACCGGGCCGTTCAGCTCCGGCAAGACCGAGTTCATCCGCTCGATCAGCGAGATCGAGGTTGTCTCCACGGAGCAGGGCATTTCGAAGGGGACACAGGAATCCGAAGTGAAGTCGGCGACGACGGTCGCGATGGACTTCGGTCGCATCACCGTAGACGACGACCTCGTGTTGTACCTGTTCGGTACACCGGGCCAGCGCCGCTTCGACTTCATGTGGGAAATCCTCGCAGAGGGGATGCTGGGCTTCGTCGTGATGGTCGACAGTGCGAAGCCCGAAACCTTCCGCGAGGCCAAGAGCATCCTCGAAACCTTCCGCGCATATGCCCCCACGCCTTACGTGGTGGCGGCCAATAAACAAGACCACCCCGATGCATGGGATGCTGACGACCTGCGGATTGCACTACGCATCGAAGAAGATGTTAAGTTGCTGCCGTGCGTGGCGACGGATAAGGAGACGGTGAAGAACGTGCTCCTGGAACTGCTGTACTCCATCTTGGAAGAGATGGAAGGTTAGAGGCTGTTCGTCTACGGCGGCTTCGCAGGTGCGGGGCCGCCGCCTAACAAGGCTAAACCAACGTGGCAACACTCGTAACCGAACAGGGCATCGTCCACTACGAGAGTTACGGTCGAGGGCGCCCTGTTCTTTTGCTGCATGGCTGGCTCGGGTCGTGGGCGTTATGGCGCAAAACGATCGAAGTCCTGGGGCGTGAGTTCCGTACTTACGCCCTGGATTTCTTTGGGTTCGGTGAATCTGGCGATCAGAGCGGCAGCTTTACGGTCGATACCTTCGTCCTGCTCGTAAACCAATTTATGGACCGCCTGGGTATCGTCAAGGCACCGCTCGTCGGTCACTCGATGGGCGGCACGGTGTCCCTCAGTTCCGCCGTGCGCTTCCCCGATCGTGTCGTGAAGGTCATCATCATCGGCTCCCCCATCCAGGGGAACTCGCTAAACCTGCTGCTGAAGGCCAGTGGCAACCGAGGTTTCGCGAGCCTCATCTGGCAGTTTCCAACCCTCGTCAATCTCTTCCTCAGTGGGTACGCCTACTTCATGGCGCGCGACGGCCGTGCAATGTCGCGGATGCTCACCGAGGATATTTCCAAGGTAACCGTTCAGTCCTTCTTCGAGAGCATCGGCACGCTGCGCCAAACCGATCTCCGGTCAGACATCAGCACGTTGCGTATGCCGGTGATGGGCATTTACGGCAAAAACGACATCATCGTCCACCCAAGCCAACACAAAGTGCTGAAGCAGCACGTGCCCCAAAGTCAGATCGCCTATTTCGAGAAGTCTGGGCACTTCCCCATGATGGACGAGCCAGACCGGTTCCACGGTACGGTGATCGACTTCTTAAATAACGGTTAGGAGCCTCGCCGATGCCTGTTCTGCGGCGGTATATCATCGAAGATACATACCCAATTCCACCCTTTAACCAACCTGCGCGCGATTTGACCATCGGCACGTTGCCGTTGGGCTTGCACCAGGAAACCCTCTTTTCGGAATATTTTGCCGACAAAAACGCGCGTATGCGCCGCACGGCCGATCACATCACGCTAGAACTCGGCCCACCGCTTAGTGGGCGCGAGGGTGTACAGTACATCAACGAACCTGCGCTGGTCTACCGCGATAGCCTGTGGTTCGACGAAGAATTCTTCGACGATTTTATGAGCCGGGCAGAGCGCCTCGGGCGTGCGTGCCGGGCGGCTATCCCTGCGGACGACATGGCGTACCGCACCTACACGCTGAAACTCGCAAAAAACTTCGAAAAATTTGTCGATGTCGACGGCACCGAGATGTACCTCGTCGACCTATGGTACTTGCCCAACGGCTACGAGTCGCAGTTGACACCCATACCGGTTGCGAGTGGCTATCGCGAAAAAGGCTTCTACTCCGTTCCAGACTTCATGGCAACCGACCAGGACGACCTGACACACTTTTTGCCGCAGCGGGCGCTACTCTCTATCGAGAGTTGGGTGCACATCTACTTTGCGAGCGTCATCTTTGGGGTGTTCACACGGGCCAGCCGCCTCGATGATTACATCGAAGGGCACAACCTGTATGCGCTTAAGCTGCTGTGGCACGCAGTGCTAGAGCAGAAGCAAATCCTGAACACATCCCCTGTTGTAAAGATTGGACGCGGGACGACGATACACCCGACGGCGATTATCACTGGCCCGGCGACCATCGGCGACAACTGCACCATCGGCCCCGGCGCTGTGATCGACAACGCGACCATCGGGGACAATTGCACCATCGATAGTGGTTGTGTCGTCGCGCTGAGCACGCTGGCGAATAACTGTTTTCTGCCATTTAAGGCGTCGGTGTACCTCACTGCCATCATGGAAAACACGATCATCGCGCAGAACACCTGCCTACAAATGTGTGTGATCGGGCGCAACAGCTTCGTTGGGGCGGGGTCCACGTTTACCGACTTCAACCTCATCGGCCAGGTGGAATACGATGATCAAGGACGCGCCGTGCGCACGATCCCGCGCCCGATTGCTGCGGCCAACCGAGACGGTAAGATCGAAGACGTAGGCCAAACGGTGATGGGCGGCGCGGTCGGTCATAATTGTCGGTTGGGGGCGGGGCTGGTGGTGTTCCCTGGCCGCATGATCGAATCGGACGTGGTGCTGTTCGCCTCGCCACAACGGCGGGTGATCAGCCGCAGCATCACCTTTGAGGAAAGCGACCATCACTATGTACGTGGCGGGAGCGAGGCGCATCGGCGTATTTACCCCCGCCCAGATGAAATTGATGATGAAGTTGAAGAAAGCTGGGAAACCTGGTGACGGACGATACCTTCGCGTTTATTGTGCACCCAATCGAACACAAGAAACATGTGGCGAAGAAGTACCCGCTGCTGGGTAAAATTTTATCCGAGAGGCAAATCGATTTCTTGTCGCGGTATTTCCCGCCAGTATATTTGTCCGAGGTCGTCGGTGTTCGGTCGGGCGCAACGGGCACCGAGTTGCGCGGTTGGATGATCGCGTGCCCCTACACACCACAAACGATGATGTCGCTGCCCACACAAGAGGTCTACAACAAAATTGTGGCGTGTGGTCGTATGGCCGAGAAGCTCGGCGCGAAGATGCTTGGCCTGGGCGCTTATACGAGCATCGTGGGTGATGCCGGGCGCACGATTGCCGACCGGCTGGATATCCCCGTGCCGACCGGTGACAGTTACACAGTCGAGATGGCGGTAGAGGCTGTATACGAAGCCGCCCACAAGATGGACATCGACATGACGCAGGCAACAGTGGCGGTTGTCGGCGCGACCGGGGCTATCGGCAAAACCTGCTCGCAGATTATCGCGCCGAAGTGCGAACACCTGCGCGTGGTGGGGCGCCGGGCCGACGCAACCGAGGCTGTGCGCGAACTCTGCGAAGGCCTTGGGGCGAAGGTCACGGCGAGTACCGACATCAATACCGTGTACGATGCCGATCTCATCCTCACCGTGACGAACTCGCTCCACGCGGTTATCGAGCCGCAACACCTCAAACCGGGGGCCGTGGTGTGCGATGTCGCCCGCCCGCGCGATGTATCGCGGCGGGTCGCGGCACAGCGTAACGATGTCCTTGTCATCGAAGGTGGGATGGTCGAAGTGCCCGGCCCGGTGAACTTCAACCTCAACTTTGGGTTGCCGCCCAAAATGGCTTACGCCTGCATGGCCGAGGCGATGGCGCTTGCGTTGGATCAACGCTACGAGGACTACACCATCGGCAAGGACATCGATGTGAGCCAGGCGCACGAAATCGACGAAATCGCAAGCCGCCACGGCTTCAGGCTCGGGGGGTTCCGCAGCTTCGAAGAAGCCGTTAGCGAAGAAACCATCGCCGCCGTGCGCGAACGCGCCGCCCACAGCCGAAAGGGATGGTCGCCGCTGGTACCGTAGGGCGAGGCGCGTATGAGCAGAGGCAAGATTTTGGTCGTCGACGATGACGCCGACATCACCAAGCTAATTAGCGATTACCTCAACCGTGAGGGGTACGATGTGCGCAGCGTAAGGCGCGGGAGCGATGCCCTTGCGCTCCGTTCGTCGGATAACTTGCCCGATATGCTCATTCTCGACATCATGCTGCCAGACATGGACGGTTTCGAAGTCGCAAAGCAACTGCGTCAAGATGATCATACGCGGGGCATTATGCTGCTTTTCCTGTCGCATCGTGTGGAGGAGGAGGCCGATGTCGAGGAGGCGATGTTTGTACCCAAACCCTTTCGCCTGGCAGCGTTACGCAACCACATCGAACGTGCCTTTCGCCGCAAACGGCGCGACGCCGCATCCGGTACATATCGTTAGGATGTATAAACACTGCCCCACACCCTGCTAGCGTTATTACGTTTTCCACTGTATATTTAAATATCAAACACAAGCGACCGCCCGTAGGAGGCACCCGTGAGCAAGGGACGTATCCTCGTCGTCGAGGACGACTTCGACATTTCCAACATGCTACGTATTTACTTCACCGGCCAGGGGTACGAAGTGCAGGTGGCCCCTCGCGGCGGCGACGCGCTCACGATGACGCGCAAGCAGCTACCGAACTTGATTGTGCTCGACATCATGCTGCCGGATATGAACGGCTATGACGTGTGCCGCGAACTGCGCACGACCACGCGCACCAGCCATATCCCCATCATCTTCCTTACCCAGAAGGATGAGCGCAGCGACCGCATCGCCGGGTTAGAACTCGGTGCGGATGACTACATTACTAAGCCCTTCGACATTGAAGAGCTAAAGCTGCGTGTGCAGAATGCAATCGCAGCCGCCAACCGGCAGGTACAAATCGATAGCAAGTCCAACCTGCCAACAGGGCGTCTCATCGAAGAGCATCTGCGCAGCCTGATGCACGATGAAAAGCACTGGACCTACCTGGACATGAAGATCAACACCTTCGACGTATTCACCGAGGTGTACGGCTTCGTGGCTGGCGATGAGGTGATTCGCTTCACCGCGCTGCTCATCGGCGAAGTGATCGACGAATTGGGGACCAGTGACGACTACATCGGGCACCCAGGCCGCGATAACTTTATTGCAATCACCCACGCCGAAGACTCCGATAGGCTCAAACAGCGCCTCATGGACCGCTTCGACGAAGAAGTGAAACAGCACTACTCCTTCATCGACCGCGAGCGTGAGTACATCCTCGCGCCTGGTGAGGACGGCGAAGGCGAAAAACAGGCGCCGTTGATGACGCTCTCGGTGGGGGGGGTATCGACGCGGACCAACCAGTTCTCCGACATCCGCGAAATTACGGAACTGGCCGCCGAAGATCGGCGTCGTGGCCTTAGCGATACTGGAGGTGGCGAGGAAGCGATCCTGGCCTCTTGGTAAAACCACCACACTCGCTGCCCATTGGCTTAGGTAGGATGGGCGGCGAGACACCCAAAACCTGCGTATAAACGGACTGGGAAACGATGTTCAATCTCGCCCTCGTGATTACCCTCGCCGGCGCGACCATCCTGGTCGGCATTTATCTGTGGTTCCGGCAGCGTCAACAGTTGTCGACCTCTCCACACGTCGAAGTGGTTCCTGACACCCCAACCGATGACGAAAACAATGCGGTGCTCGTTGCCCGTGAATTCGGCGGGTTAGTTTATGCCAACGAGGTCGCCCGCGAATGGCTGGGCCTGAACGGCGGTTCGCCCGACCTCAATTACGTCGCTACCCGTACCCAACCGACGGAAAACTTCCTGGCGTTGTTTGTCGATCAAAGCCATGCTGCTTTCCAGTTGGGTAATCGCTGGGTCGAAGCGACCTCGCACCGCATCCCGGCGGGTAACGAAACACGCACCGTCGTGGTGATGCGAGAGATGACAGCCACCAACGGCGCCAGCCACGAAGATGCGCTCGACCTTTCGATGGCAATGGGCATCATCGATGAAATCGGTGAGGTAGTAAACGCCAGCATCGGCGTAGAGCAGGTGTTGCAGTCCATCCTCACGATTGTCGGCAAGTACATGCCGTCGGATGCTGGTGAAATTTGTACCTGGAGCGAAAACGACAACTTGCTGTACCAACGTGGTTGGGTTGGCGAGGCGTCGTACGTACTGTCGTTGGCAATGCACGGTGGTGCCTACGAGTACGGCGAGGGCATCACCGGGTGGGTGGCCCGCTACCAGCGCCCCCTGCTCGTCACGGATGTGCGCAGGCCAGATGCCGTAAAGCCCAAGCTGGACGATAACCCCTATCTGAGCTTTATCGCAGTGCCCCTGATGATTGGCTCGCGCTTCATCGGC